>JAFAYP010000328.1 GCA_019240305.1 Solirubrobacterales bacterium | reverse complement strand
CGAGCCCCGCCGCGAGCTCGGCGGCGAGCGCCTCGGTCTGGGCTGAGGTGCTGGTCTGATGGCGCGCGGACATCGCCGAATCCCAATGTAGACGAGGTCGCCGGCGCCACCGCTCCGGGCGGTTCGGTACCGTCAGGCCCAGGATGAAGCTCCCACGTCGGTTCGAGCCACACGTTTCCCGACTGCGCGGCTCCGAGACGGCCAAGGCGGCCGGGCTGGCTGGGGCGATGGTGGCCAACAACGTGATCGCGCTCGGGTCGGTGATCGTGTTCTCGCGGCTGCTCGACGACTACGGGTCGCTCGCCGCGCTGGTCAGCTACTTCCTGATCCTGGCGGTTGCCGGATACGCCATGCAGGTGGCCACCGCGCGCGAGGCGGTCCTCGGCCACCTCGGCGTCGGCACCGCGCTGGCCGCGACGATCCGCACCTGGACGAAGTCGCTGCTCGTGTTCACCGCGGTGATGACGGTCATCTCCATCCTGGTGCGCCATCCGATCGCCCAGGCGGTCGGGGTCAAGCAGGAGTGGGCGGCGGCGCTGGGGATTCCGGCCGGATGCCTGTATCTCCTGCTCTGCATCATGCGCGGCGTCCTCCAGGGGCTGGGTGACTATCGCGCGGTTGGAATCAGCCTGGTCGGCGAGCAGGCGACGCGGCTTCTGATCGGCGGGGTGCTCGCGGCCGTCGGATTCGGTGTCACCGGCGCCTATATCGGAACGCCACTGTCGTTCGTGGCCATGATGCTCTACTGCGCGGTTCCGCTCCGGCGCCGGCTCGGCGTGGCCAAGCCGGGCGAGAACGCGGCCCTCAGCCTCTGGCTCCACGTCCGTCGCGCCTGGGTCCCGATCGCCGCCCTGGCCGTGATCGCGGTCCTGCAGAACATCGACATCATCGCCGCCAAGCACCGCTTCTCGACGTCGCTGGCGAGCTCCTACAGCGCCACGGCCGTGGCCGCCAAGGTCCTCATCTGGGTCGCCATGGGCGCCGGCTTCTACCTCGTCCCCGAGGTCGCCCGCCGACGCGCCTCCGGTGAGGACACCCGCCCCGTGCTGGCCCGGGCGCTCGCCATCATCGCGGTGGCCGCGATTCCCTGCCTGCTGATCTTCGCCGTCGCCTCGCGCCTGCTGATCCGGCTGGCCTTCGGAGCCAATCGCCTGGAGGCCGTGAATTCGCTGCTCATCCTGGGCGTCGCCTTCACCGTGCTCGCCGCCACCTACCTGGCGGTCCAGTACCTGCTGGCCCTGAAGCGCACGTGGTTCCTGCTCGCCATCGGCCTGGTCGCCGTGGCCGAGCCCATCTTCCTGCTCCAGGCCTCGCGCAAGCCGACCGGCTTTGCCGTGGTTGTGCTGGCCGTGCAGCTGGTCGGCGCGCTGCTCGCCTTCGGCCTCGCCCTGCGGCCGGAGAAGCCGCCGCCGCCGCTCGATCCCGACGAGCGCAAGGTGCGTGAGGTCGAGCCCGAGCTGGTCGGCGCGACCCGCGTGTAGCGGCCTAGAACAGTCCGAGCTGGGCGGCCGGCTCGAACTCGTGCTCGCCCGGCATGGCCTCGGAATCGGGCATGTCGTCGAGCTCGGGCAGCGGCTCGGGGGCGCGGGGCTGCTCGGGCGGCCCTTGCGCGAGCAGCTCGGGGATGCGGTGGAAATCGGCCCGCAGCGCCTCGAGCATCGAGGGCGTGTACAGCGCCGCCGCGGGGTGGTACAGCGGGTACAGGCGCACCGCGCGCGGCCCGATGATCCGGGTCTCCTCGCGGCCATGCAGGCGAGAGATCCCGGTGGGGTCGGCGCGCAGCAGCTTGGTCGAGAAGTTGCCCAGCGTGCAGATCACGGTCGGCTCGATCAGGTCGACCTGCCGCCACAGGTAGTCCTGGCAGGCCTCGATCTCGTTCGGCTGAGGATCGCGGTTCTGCGGAGGCCGGCATTTAAGGACATTGCAGATCCAGACGTCCTTGCGGTCCAGTCCGATCTCGGCCAGCAGCTTGTCGAGCAGCTTCCCGGCCTGGCCGACGAATGGCAGGCCCATCCGGTCCTCGTTGGCCCCCGGCGCCTCCCCGACGAACATCAGGTCCGCGTCAGCGTTGCCGGCCCCGAAAACGACCGTGGTCCGCGTCTCGTGCAGGGGGCAGCGGGTGCAGTTTCGGGCCTCCTCATAGACGCCCTTCAACAGCTCGCGTCGCTCCGCGGAAGTCCGCATTGGGGGCGATGGTAACCCCGGACACGGACGCGGCTTGCCGGTGTCCCCGGTATTTGCGAGGGTCGCCTGCGGGTACTCGGCAGGCGCACGTGATGGATCGCACGCGTAACCGCGGTCCGGCTGGGGGTATCCTGTTTCCCGAGGCCTTCACGCGGCACGCGGACGGATCTCAACCCACTTCATCATTTCGATACGCCGACCGGTATCTCGGATGCGGGAACTGGAACGGGACACCACCTCAGACACCCATGCATGTAGGCGGCTGGCCATTGTCGG
>JAFAYP010000279.1 GCA_019240305.1 Solirubrobacterales bacterium | reverse complement strand
TCGACCACGATCAGCCGCTTGCCGGCGACAACCTCGGGCAGGGGGTTGAACTTCAGGCGCAGGCCGTGCCGGCGCAGCTCCTGGCCGGGCTGGATGAACGTCCGGGCCACGTAGCGGTTCTTGATGAAGCCGTCGTCCTGGGGGAGGCCGGCCGCCCGGGCCAGTCCACGCGCGGCCGGGTTGCCCGAATCAGGTACCGGGATGACCACGTCGGCCTCGACCGGCGCCTCACGCCACAGGATCTCGCCCATCCGCGAGCGCGCCACCTGCAGCACCGTGCCGGCCATCCTCGAGTCCGGGCGAGCGAAGTAGATGTACTCGAACACGCAGAAGGCGCGGCGCTCAGCCCCGCGGATCATCCGCGTCTGGACGCCGCCCTCGGTCAGGGTGATCACTTCACCGGGCAGAACCTCGCGCAGGTAGGTGGCCCCGATCAGATCGAACGCGCACGACTCGCTGGCCACGCAGTAGTAGGCCTGGCCGGTCTCCTCGTCCTCGACCATCCCCAGCACGAGCGGCCGCAGCCCGTACGGGTCGCGGAACGCGACCACCTCGTGCTCGGTCATCACGACGGTTGAGAACGCACCACGAAGCCGGGGCAGCACGTCGAGCACCGCGTCCTCGATCCGCTCGCCGGGATGCGTGGCCAGGAGCGCTGCGATGATCTCCGAGTCCGAGGTCGAGCTGAACGGAACGTCACGCTCGCGCAACTTGGAGTGGAGCTCGACCGCGTTGATCAGGTTGCCGTTGTGGGCCAGCGCGAGCGTGCGCCGGTCGTGGCGGACGATCGGCTGCGTGTTCTCCCACTGCGAGGCGCCGGTGGTGGAGTAGCGGACGTGGCCGATGGCGATGTCGCCCACCAGCGAGCGGAGCTTGTGCTCGTCGAACACCTGCGCCACGAGCCCCTGGTCGCGGATGGCCATGATCCCGCGCCCACGGGGAGCGGAGGCGATCCCGGCCGACTCCTGGCCGCGATGCTGCAGCGCGTACAGGGCAAAGTACGCGAGATTGGCGACGTCGTGTCCCGGCGCGTAGATACCGAAGACACCGCACTCGTCGCGCGGTCCATCGCGATGCTCAGTTACCAGAGGCGCCATGCCGAGCTTGGATCCAAGGCTAGCAGCGGGCTCAGACCCACTCGGCGAGCCCGCGCTCCCGGGCCGATGTCAGCTCCGACACGTCGACCTCGAGCAACCCCGCGATGGCCAGCGTGTCGCCGCCCACCTGCCCGATCACCGCAAACCCTTCCAGGGCCGCGGGCGGACCCGCGACGATGAACGCGCGGCCCGGCGCCTCAGCGAACGGATCGAGGCCGTCGGGCAACCGCACGGACGCCCCCAGGCCGCCGGCGATGCAGCACTCCGCCAGGGCCACCGCCACGCCGCCTTCGGCGATGTCATGGGCGCTCCGGAGCGCCCCCGACCGGATTCCACTACGAACGGCGGCGTGCGCCGAGCGAAGCGTTTGAGCGTCCACGATCGGAAGCTCGCCAACCGGCGCGTAACCCCGCAGCTTTGACAGCTCGGACCCGGCCGCCGAAGGCTCGAACGCCCCAACCAGGGCGATCGCATCGCCCTCGGCTGCGAATCCCAACCGCCCGGCCCGAGTGGCGTCCGGGAGCCGGCCGACCATCCCGACCACCGGCGTGGGGAAGATCGGACCGCTCGGCGCCTCGTTGTACAGCGAGACATTGCCGCCGACGACCGGGACGCCCAGTGCCTCGCAGGCTTCGGCCAGCCCCTCGACCGCCTCGGTCAGCTGCCAGGCCACATGCGGCTTCTCGGGGTTGCCGAAGTTCAGGCAGTTGGTCAGCCCGAGCGGCTCGGCGCCGACGCAGGCCAGGTTGGCGGCGCACTCGTACACCGCCTCGGCGGCGCCGCGACGCGGATCGCAGGCCACCCGCCGGCCGTTGCCGTCGATCGACACGGCGATCGCCGAGCCGTCCGGGAGGGCGAGGACGGCCGCGTCGGCCTCGTCGGGCCGGCGCACCGTGCGCGACTGGACGATCGGGTCGTACTGCTCGAAGACCGGCCGGCGTGAGGCCAGGTTGGGGGAGCGCAGCAGCGCGAGCAACGTCTCAGCCGGCGACTCGCCCCCGCCCAGCACTGCCTCCGGCGGGCTGTACAGCTCGCTCGATGGCGGCTCCGGTCGCAGATCGTAAAGCGGACAATCATCAATCAGGACAGACACCGGTAGATCTGCGACCACGCTCCCGCGGTGCAGCACCTGGAGGGCGTCCCCGTCGGTGACCCCCCCGATCGTGGTGGCCAGAACCTCCCAGCGCTCGCACACCGCCAGCAGTTCGCCCACGCACTCCGGCCGCGCGACGCACAGCATGCGCTCCTGGGACTCGGAGACCATGATCTCGAACGGCTCCATGTCGACCTCGCGCAGCGGGATCTGGCACAGGTCGAGCGTGATGCCGACGCCCCCGCTCGCGGCCATCTCCGATGCGGCCGAGGTCAACCCGGCGGCGCCGAGGTCCTGGAGCGAGACCAGCAGCTCACGGTCGAGCAGCTCCAGACAGCACTCGAGCAGCTTCTTCTCGGTGAACGGGTCGCCGATCTGGACCGACGGGCGCTTGGCCTCGTCGCCCTCCCCGAGCTCGGCGCTGGCCAGCACCGAGGCGCCGCCGATCCCATCGCGTCCGGTCAGTGCGCCCAGCAGCACGACGACGTTTCCGGGTCCCGCTGCCGCGCTGCGGATCAGCCGCTCGTGCGGCGCCAGCCCCAGGCACATCGCATTGATGAGGCAGTTCTGCTCGTAGCTTTGCTCGAAGTAGATCTCCCCGCCCACGGTCGGGACGCCGATCGAGTTGCCGTAGTGCCCGATCCCGGCCACCGCCCGCTCCAGCAGGTACCGCGAGCGCGGCGAGTCAAGCGGCTCACCGAAGCGCAGCGAGTCGAGCACCGCGATCGGCCGGGCTCCCACCGCGAACACGTCACGGAGGATCCCGCCCACGCCGGTGGCCGCGCCCTGGAAGGGCTCCACCGCACTGGGGTGGTTGTGCGACTCGACCTTGAAGGCCACGGCCAACCCGTCACCCACGTCGACCGCGCCGGCGTTCTCGCCCGGGCCGAGGAGCAGGTGCCGCCCCTCGGTGGGCAGCCGGCGCAGCAGCCGGCGCGAGTGCTTGTAGCCGCAGTGCTCGGACCACATGAGCGAGAGCATGGCCAGCTCCACGTCGCCCGGCGTCCGCCCCAGCCGATCGAGGATGCGGGCGTACTCGTCGTCGGTCAGCCCGAGCTGCCGGTGACGCGCCTCAAGCGAGGACGTGCTGCTCGACATGCGCTCGCATGGAGTCGAAGATCGTCAGTCCGTCCGTCGATCCGCTCAGGGGATCGACCGCATGCTCGGGGTGGGGCATCAGACCGAATACGTTTCCGAGCTCGTTGCACACCCCGGCGATGTCGCGCAGCGACCCGTTCGGGTTGTGCCCGGGCGCGTACCTCAAGAGAACCTGGCCGGCCGCCTCCAAGCGGTCAAGCTCGTCCTCCGGCGCGTAGAAGCGCCCGGTGGTGTGCTTGACCGGGATCGACAGCCGCGGGGTGGGCGCGCCGGGGATGCGCGCACGCGTGAACGGAGTGTCGGCCCGCACAATCTCGAGCTCGACCTGCCGGAAGACGAACTTCAAAGACACGTTTGGAAGCAGCGCTCCCGGGAGCAGATGGGCCTCGCACAGCACCTGGAAGCCATTGCAGATCCCCAGCACCAGGCCGCCTTCGCGGGCGAACTCCTCGACCTGGGCCATGACCGGCGCGAACCGCGCGATGGCGCCCGCGCGCAGATAGTCGCCGTAGGAGAAGCCGCCGGGGACGATCACAGCGTCGACCCCCTGGAGGTCGTGGTCGGCGTGCCACAGGAGCACGGCTTCGCCGACGCGAGTGGCCGCCTGCAGAGCGTCGATGTCGTCGCAGGAGCCGGGGAAGCGGACAATCCCGAACTTCATCGGGGCTCCTCGATTCCCCCCTCCTCTATCTCCCAGTCTTCGATCAGCGGGTTGGTCAGCAGACGGTCGCACATCTCGGGCAGCCGCTCGGGATCCTCCACGTCGAGCTCGATCAGCCGGCCCACGTGCACGTTGCGCACGCCCTGAAAGCCGAGGGCGGGCAGCGCACGCTCTACTGCCTGGCCCTGCGGATCGAGAATTCCCGCCTTGGGCCGGACGAGGACCCGCGCCCTCATCGAGTCCGCGTGAGCCAGTCGTCGAACGACTGGCCGGTGATCCGCTCGTACGCCTCGACGTACTTCTCGCGCGTCCGCGCCACGATCTCGTCCGGGATGGCGGGCGCCGGGGGATTGCGGTCCCACCCGGTCGAGGAGGCCCAGTCGCGCACGTACTGCTTGTCGAAGCTCGGCTGCGACCGGCCTGGCTCGTATTCGTCGGCTGGCCAGAAGCGCGAGGAATCGGGGGTGCACACCTCGTCGGCCAGGGTGAGCCGGCCATCGGAGTCCAGGCCGAACTCGAACTTGGTGTCCGCCAGGATGATCCCCCGCTGACGGGCGTGGTCGGCCGCGTGCTGGTAGACGGCAAGTGACACGTCACGCAGTCGCTCCGCCAGGTCGCGGTCGCCCACCAGCGAAACCGTCCCTTCGAAGTCGATTGCCTCGTCGTGGCCGACCTCGGCCTTGGTCGACGGGGTGTAGATCGGCTCGGGAAGCTGGTCGGACTCGCGCAGGCCGGGCGGCAGCTCAATGCCCGAGACCGTCCCGGTCCGCTGGTAGTCCTTCCAGCCGGACCCGGTGATGTAGCCGCGAACCACGCACTCGACCGGCAGCATCTCGAGCCGGCGCACGAGCATCCCGCGGCTGCGTGCCTCGCCGGGCACGCCGTCGGTCACCGAGATCATGTGATTGGCCACGACGTCGGCCGTGCGCTCGAACCAGAAAGTGGACAAGCCCGTGAGTACGGCGCCCTTGTCGGGGATCGGCGTCGGGTGCACGACGTCGTAGGTCGAGATCCGGTCCGAGGCGACGATGAGCAGCGTGCGGTCGCGGCCCTCGTAGATTTCGCGGACCTTGCCCGAAGCGATCAGGGGCAGGTCGGCGAGGGCGCTCACCGGGCCGATGCTAGCAACGGCGACGGCGACCCGGCCGCCGGCAATCTAGCTCTTTGCGACCAATAGGCTGGCCGCGCATGGGGCGGTCGTGCCGGGCATGAAGATGCCGTCGATCACGTAGGCCTCGTACGCGCCCGGGGCGGCCACGAAGTCTTCGAGCGTCCCGCCGGCGTTGTCGGAGAACTGGCTGTCGGGGCCCGCGTCGTCGATCTCCTGTGCCGTGCCGGCGGTCAATGCGTTGCCGGCGGCCTCGCTGTTCGAGCTGCTCGAGGTGACCATCACGGCCGAGTCGAACGTGCCCCCACCGTCGTCGTTGCACTGCAGGCTCACGGTGAACGGCCCGAATGTGCCCAGAGTGACGGTCTGACCGCCGGCCGCGGTGACCAATCCGCTGTGGACGACCGTGGAGGCACCCTGGACGAACGCGCTGGCGGGATGGCCGCCGAGCTCCTCGGCATTGGTGGCGTGCTTGGCGCTCGGCACCTGGCCCAGCGAGCTCAGCTTGATCTCCTTGCCGGTCACGCTTGCGGTGCGCAGCCGGTTACCGGACAGGGAGTCCCGCTTGATCAGCGAGTCACCGTTGACCAGCTTGTCCGCGGCCAGCGCGGTTCCCGACGCCGCCACCACCAGCGCGACGATCGCGACCACCATCGCGGCCGACGGCCTCCGTCGCGCAAGCTGGCCCATCGCCCATCTCCCTCTCTTGCCGGATCTCCCGGTGAGGTCCGTATTCGGTATGGGCTTGACGCTACCGGACCGGCGGCCGCGGGCGTTAAGAAAATGTGGGCTCCCCCTAAAGCAGAGCCCGACGATTTCAACTGCGCCAGCGCGGCAACACCGGGCTGTCGATCGACACCTCCATGTCCCTCCGGCGACCCAGCGCCACCAGCGTCAGCGCGGTGTCGGCAATCGCCACCCCGGTCAGGTGCTCGGTTCGCTCCTCGAAGTCCCGCACGATCGCCCTCAGAGCGACCTCGTAGCGCTCGCCGTCGCGAGCGGCCAGCGCCGCCAGCGCCTCGGCGGTGCGGCCGAACGCATCAGGCCCGGAACCCATTTGCCTCGCCCAGTCCCGAGCGTCGTCATCCTCCTTAAGGATCAGCGCGGCCAGGGCCTGGGCATACGACGCGGTCGGAGATTCGGGATCGCGCGCGCCCAACGCGCGCTGCGCGTGGTCGGCCTCGCTGCTGCCGCCCCCGGCCAGCACCGCGGACTTGAGCATCCCGACCAGCCGCCCGTAGGCCGTCGGCGGCGCGTGCTCCCACGATTGCCGGTAGAGATCGGCCGCCTCGGCAAAGGCCGCGCGAGCCGCATCAGGATCGCCGGCGAGCAGCGCCTGCTGCGCCTTCCCGTCCCGCTCGATCGCCGCCGTCAACAACTCCTGATGCTTGTGCGGGGGCACGGCGGCGCAAATCGTAGACGGACTAGGTATCCATACTGAGCATGGCGACCGGGAATCCGTTCAGAAACCGGGTGGCGCTGGTTACGGGCGCGAGTGGCGGGATCGGACAGGCGCTCGCGCGCCGGCTTACCGCCGAGGGCGCTTCGGTCGCCCTTGCCTACGGAGCCAACGCCAAGCCCGCCCAGCGGCTCGCCGACGAGCTGGTCACCAAAGGCGGGCACGCCCTGGCGGTGGGCGCGGACCTGCGGCGCGCCGACGCGGCAGCCGAGCTGGTGGCGGAGGTCGAGCCGCAGCTCGGCTCGGTCGACATCCTCCTCGCCGCCGCCGGGCTCGGTCGACAGCAGACCCTGGAGGAGATTTCGGTCGAGGACTTCGACGAGATGCTCGCGATCAATCTGCGCGCGCCGTTCCTGCTGGCCCAGCAAACGCTTCCGGGCATGCAGGCCCGCGGCTTCGGCCGGATCATGTTCGTCTCCTCGGTGGCCGCGTTCACCGGCGGAATCGTCGGTCCCCACTACGCGGCCTCCAAGGCGGGGCTCCACGGCCTCACCCATTTCCTGGCCGGCCGGGTGGCCGGCGACGGCGTGACCGTGAATGCGATCGCGCCGGCGCTGATCACCGACACCGGGATGCTGCCGGGCGAGCCCGATGAGCTGCGCAGCCGCGTGCCGGTGGGCCGGCTCGGCCAGCCCGATGAGGTGGCCGACCTGGCGATCGCCATGTTGCGCAATCCGTACCTGACCAACCAGGTCGTATCGCTCGACGGCGGGATGCACCCGCGGTAACGCGCCGCTAGATGGTTGCCACGCGCGGAGCGACGATCGCGTCCAGGCGGGCGACGATCTCGTCGGCGTGACGCACGAACGCGCCGTAGTCGAAGATCGCGTCGAGGTCCAGGCCGGCCCCGGCCGGATCGAGTTCGAGCAGCTCGCGTAGCGGCACCCTGGAGTCGAGGGCCTGCTGAGCCAGGCGCTGGACGACCCGGTAGGCGTCATCGCGGCTCAGGCCGGACTCGACAAGCGCCAGCAGCACCCGCTGGGAGAACAGCGCGCCGTGGGTCAGCTCGAGGTTCTCGCGCATCCGATCCGCATCAACGACCATCCCCTCGACCAGCGCAAGGACCCGACGCTGGAGATGGTCGAGCAGGATCGTTGAGTCGGGCAGGATCACTCGCTCGACCGAGGAGTGGGAGATATCGCGCTCGTGCCACAGCGCGACGTCCTCCAAGCCCGCGATCGCGTTGCCCCGCATCACCCGGGCGAGGCCGACCACCTGCTCGGACTTGATCGGGTTGCGCTTGTGGGGCATCGCGCTCGAGCCCTTCTGGCCGCGGCCGAACGGCTCGCGCACCTCGCCCACCTCGGTCCGGGCGAGGTGGCGCAGCTCGGTGGCGAAGCGCTCCATCCCCGCTCCGGCCAGCGCGATCGCGTCCAGGAGCTCGGCGTGCCGGTCCCGGGGGACGACCTGGGTCGACACCGGCTCGCGTGCCAGGCCCAGCCGGGCCAGGACTCGCTCCTCGAACTCGGGCGACGTGGCCGAATAGGTGCCGACCGCCCCGGAGATCGCGCCAACACAAGCCTGGTCGAATGCGCGCGTCAAGCGCTCGAGATTCCGATTGGCCTCGAAGGCAAAGCCCGCGAGCTTGATCCCGAACGTGGTCGGCTCGGCGTGGATCCCGTGGGTCCGCCCGACGCACAGCGTGTGGACGTGCTCGCGGGCAGCCGCCGCGAACGCCTCGACCAGCCGTCGCGCGTCGGGCAGCACGAGCTCGCCGACCCGCCGCAGCTGCAACGCCAGCCCGGTGTCGAGCACGTCGCTCGAGGTCAGGCCGTGGTGGATCCAGCGCCCGGCTGGACCGGCCGAGGCGGCAAGTACGTCGACGAACGCGGCCGTGTCGTGGTCGGTGACCCGCTCGCGCTCGGCGATCGCCTCGACCGTGAAGGTGGCCGAGCGGATCGCCTGAAGATCGGACGCGGTCGGCCCGTCCATCTCCTCGCAGGCGGCCACCTCGACCTCGCGCATGGCCTCGAAGTGCGCGTGATCTGACCATGCCTCGGCCAGCTCGCGTCGGGTGTAGCGCGGGATCACGCCCCGAGCCTAGCGACCACGCCGGCCGGGCCGGTCACCCGCCGGCCAGCTGAACGGCCTTGACCACGAGCATCACGATGGCCAGCAGCAGATAGCCCTCCATGGCCAGCATCGCGGCGCGCCGCCCGACCGATTGTCGCGGCCGCTCGAGCAGCGCGAGCGGCGGCATCGTCCACTGCTCGCGCGGCACGTCAGGTTCCGTCGGGCTAGACGCCCCCGCACCGCCACCTCGCCGTCGCGCGCGCAGCGCCGCGGCGCCGAACACGAGCAGGCCGACCAGCATGACGATCCCGCCAACAAGAGCGAACTGGGTGACGTCGAGGTTGGGAAACACGGTGGTTGCCATCAGGATCAGCGACAGCAGCAACAGCACCGCCTCGATCACGACCGCGAGCACGTTCAGCCAGGCACGGTTCCGCCACGGGCCGAGTACCGCCGGGTCGTTGCAGAGCAGGAGCAGGAACATGCTCGCGCTGGGCAGCAGCACCCCGGCGAGCGCCTGAACCGCCTCGGTGATCACCCCGAGCGGCGCGCCCGGGATCAACACGATCACCGCGGCTCCCACCACGACCAGCGCGAACATCGCATAGAAGCCCTTGGCGTCCGAGAAGCTGCGATGCAGCGAGCTCTTGGTCCCGAAGATGTCGCCGAACGCGTAGCTCGTGGACAGCGTCAGCGCCCCCGCCCCGATCAGCGACGCGTTGAGCAGGACGAGCGCGAAGAACGCCCCCGCCGGCGGGCCGAGCGTCTTCTCGAGCCCGGAGGCGGTGCCGCCGGCGTCGGTGAAGTTTCCGAAGAACGGCGTGTGGGCGAACGCGAAAGCCGAGATCGACATCAGCGCCGCGGCCCCGACCACGACCACCACGGCTCCGATCCACGTGTCCAGCCGCTCGTAGTTGATCCAACGCGGCGTGATGCGCTTGTCGATGATGTTCGACTGCTGGAAGAACAGCTGCCAGGGGGCCACCGTCGTGCCCACAATCGCGATGATCAGGAGCACCGAGGTCGAGGTCGCGCCACCGCTGATGCCGGGGACGAAGAAGTGGTGGACGATCTGGCCGCCGTCTGGGTGGCCGATGAAGAACAGCGGGATCACGAGCAGATTGGCGAACACGAACACGAACATCGAGCGCTCCCAGGCGCGGAAGCTGCCGCTCGCGGTGACCGCCACCAACGCGGCGGCGGCCAGCGGCACCGCGATGAACTTCGAGACGCCGAAGTAGCCAAGGGCCAGGCTCACCCCGATGAACTCGGTCACCACGGTGAGGAAGTTCAGGATGAACAGGTCGATCACCGAGAACCAGCCCCAGAAGCGGCCGAAGCGCTCGACGATCAGTCGCGCGTGGCCCACGCCGGTGACCGCGCCCAGCCGCACCACCATCTCCTGGTTGACGACGAGGACCGGGACCAGCAGCAGGAGAACCCACAGCAGGCTCGGCCCGTACATCTGGCCCGCCTGTGAATACGTCGCGACGCCGCCGGCGTCGTTGTCGCCGACCATCACGATCAGGCCGGGACCGATGATGGCCAGCAGCGCGAGCACCCGCGAGCGCCAGCTCCGATGCGTCTCCTCGTGCAGACGGATCGTCCCGAACGCGCCCTGGATGTCGCCGACGTGCGCTTCGTCGAGCACGAAGCGCTCGCGCTGCGGCGTCACATCGTTCGCCATGTGCTCGACCTCCTTTCGCCTGTCCGCCGCGTCGCCGCGGGCCGGGTCGGAGGCCGCTCAGTTGTCCGGCTTACATCCCGGAGGCTGAGGCCACACCAACGACGCCGGCCGCGAACTGACTACTTCGCGGTAAGTCGTCGCCGTCTAAGAAACCTTCGTGGTGTTCCATCGCAGGATGCATCAGGGTCACTGTGCCGGGAGAGTAGCAACGTCTCGGTCCGCCGGGCCAGTCGTTTCGCGTTGGGCCAGGCGGGCCCATTCGCTCATCAGCCGGACCCTGAGAGAGCCTGCGGCGGCGGCTGATCGTGTGCAGGCGGATCGTCGGCCACCAGCTGGGCGACCGTGACCGCGCGGTAGCCGCGCCGGCGCAGACCGCGGATGATCTCCGGTAGCGCCTGAACCGTCTCGGCGCGAGGCCCGCCGCCGTCGTGCATCAGGATGATCGCGCCCGGCCGCAGTCCGCTCAGCGCCACGTAGACGATCTTCGCCACGCCGGGTCGCAGGTAATCGCTGGTGTCGACGCTCCACAGGACGACCAGCATCCGCAGCGCACGCAGGACGGACAAGGTCGCGGCGTCGAACGAGCCGTAGGGCGGCCGGAACAGGTGCGGGTAGGGCGCGCCCGCGCCGTGGATCGCCTGGGCGGCCTCGACGATCTGCGTCTCCTGGAGCGCCTCCGGCAGCGCGGACAGGAAGGGGTGGGTCTCGGTGTGATCGCCGACGTCGAACCCGTCGCGCGCCTCCGTCGCTATCAAGCGCCGATAGGCGGCCACCTGACGGCCGATCACGAAGAACGTGGCCGGCGTGTGCGTGCGCGTCAGGATGCGGATGATCGCGCTGGTGTATGGGCCCGGGCCGTCGTCGAAGCTCAGCGCCACCTCGCGCCGCCGCGAGCCGGCCAGACGCACGTAGGAGGTATAGCGGAGGACCCTGTACACAGAGCTGTACGGCCCGAGGCCATGGAGCGAATGCGGGCGGCTGGCGATGAAGCGCGGGGCTCC
>JAFAYP010000220.1 GCA_019240305.1 Solirubrobacterales bacterium | reverse complement strand
CGGGACCGCGATCGTCGCCACCGAGACCGGAATGCTCCACCCGCTGCGCCAGGCCGCGCCCGACACCGAGTTCATCGCGGCCAACGAGGCCGCCCACTGCCGCTTCATGAAGATGATCACGCTGCCCAAGCTGCGCGACGCGCTCCGCGACGGGGTGCACGAGGTCAAGGTGGCGAGCGAGGTGGCCGATCGGGCCCGGCGGCCGATCGAACGCATGGTGGCCATCGGGTAGGAGGGTTGCCGCGGGGCGGGGCGGGGCTGGGACGGAGTCGGGGCGTGGCGGGGCGCAGGCGGCGCGGGCGCGCGCGAAGAACTCCGCACTCGGCACCGGCGCCCGCGCGAGTGCGGCGTTCGTCGCACCAGGGCCGAGTTGCGCCGTATTCGCCCCGGGGATGCCGGCGAGTGCGGTCTTTGTCGCGTTGCGCGCGGGTGAGAGGCGCGATCAAGCGGTGGCTCAGGCCGGCTCGGCCATCAGGTCGATACCGGTCTGCACGGCCCGGGCGACCCGGGGCAGCGTCAGGAGCTTGCGCTCGAACTCGTCGGGCGTGTAGCAGTGGACGTCGGCGGTGGCTCCCATCTCCAGCCCGTCCCACAGCGAGCCGGCGACGTACACGCGCTCGAGCCAGGGCATGCCCTCGAAGGCCTGGGAGACCAAGACCATCACGAACTCGGGACCACGCTCGCGCTGGGGCGGCGCGCCCTGCTCGTCGTCGACCCGCGCGCCGCCCAGCGCGGCGCGGTCGATCGGCCAGCGGTCCCCGACGCGGTCCAGATATCGCTGCAGCTCGCGCCTGTTGACGGCGGTGGTCAGCTCCACGGCATCGACGATTGTCCCCGCGGCGGCCGACGGGTTCAATACCGCGCGATCGCCGGCACCATGCGATCGAGCATCTGGATTGCGGTCCAGTTGCCCGGCCCGTCGATCATCAGGGCGAAGGCCAGCACGTGGTGGTCGCTGGCCGTGCAGTAGCCGGCGAGGTTGGTCACGTAGTTGAGCGTCCCGGTCTTGGCGATGCACCGGCCTTGCGCGAACGTGTGCGCGGCGATGTTCTGCACCGTGCCGGTGAGGCCGACGACCGGCAGCGAGGCGCTCAGAACCCGCCCGATCGGGGTGTCCCACATCGTGCGCAGCAGCGCGACCACCTCGCCCGGTGAGGAGCGATCCAGACGCGACAGGCCGGACCCGTCGACGATCACCGGATTCAGGCCGAAGGAGCCGATGGTCTTGGAGATCACACTGGCACCCGCGGCGATGCTGCCGCTCGAGCCGAACCGCACGCCGAGCTGCTTGGTCAGCATCTCGGCGAAGAAGTCATCCGAGGGTACGTCCATCAGCTTGAGCATCACCGACAGCGGCGGGGACTGCACCGAGGCCAGCGGGACCGCGACGGGCGGCGCCGCCAGGGTCCGGTTCAGCGGCCGGGCGCCGATCCCCGCACCGTGCATGGTCAGCACCAGCTCCTTGGCCGCGAACGCGCCCGGGGTGAGCTGCTTGAACGTCGAGCCGTGGTCGTAGGCCAGGGCCGAGAGCTGCCCGCCGAAGTCCGGGACATCGGGGGCGTAGCCGGTGGCCGGGCCGCCGCGCAGACCGTCAAACAGAGCCGCGTCGCCGATCACCCAACCGGTGACCCGCTTGATCCCGGCGTGCACGAGCTGCGCGACGAGCTGGTTGGCGGTCGGCCCGTAGCCCTGCTCCCAGGCGCGATTGAACGCGCCGTCGCCGAATGTCGGGTCCCCGCCGCCGACCAGGTACAGGTCGCCGTGCCATACGCCGCCGGGTCCGAGATGGCCATCGCCCACCACCCGCGTGGTCAGCCGCGCGTCCGGCCCTAGCTGACTGAGCAGCGCCACCGTGGTGTAGAGCTTCTCGACCGAGGCGGGCGGGCGGCCCACCCCGGGACGCAGCGCGAATAGCGTCTGCTTGGCAGTCAGGTCGTAGACCAGCGCTCCGGAGTTCGGGCCCGCCGGGCCGAACGCCTTGCTGAGCTTGGCCGCAAGACGGGCCTGGTCCGCGGAGAGCACCGAGGCAGGCGGCGTCGTCGCTGCGCGCGAGCCGGTGCTGCTCGCGGTCCGGGGCACGGGCGAGCCGACCGAGGCATCAGAGCTCGGCTTGGCGTGATGGCCCCCTCCGCCGCACCCGGCGATCGCCAGCGCGGCGATGCCCCCAACTGCACAGGCTCTCAGGCGGACTCGAGATCCTCCACGGTGTGTGGCCCCACGCAGGCCACCGACAGCCGATCGGCCACACCGGCGGCGACCTCCTTGACCTCGTCGAAGGTCACCCGGTCGAGCAGCTCGATCGTCCGGTCGGGATCGACATCCTCGCCGTAGACGATGGTCTGTTGAGCCGCGTGACGCGCGACCGCGCCGGTGTTCTCGAAGGCGATCGCGCGGGCGCCCGCCGCGTAGGCGCGCGCCCGCTCCACCTCGGCCTCGCTGGGACCGTCCTCGCGCAGCTCGGAGACGATGTCGCGCATCCGCCGGTAGGCC
>JAFAYP010000573.1 GCA_019240305.1 Solirubrobacterales bacterium | reverse complement strand
CGGCGGCGGGGCCGGCGGCGGCGGGGCCGGTGGCGGCGGGGCCGGGCCGCGGCCGGTGGCGACCGCGCCCTGGCGCGCCACCCCGTCCCCCGATGGTCACGCGCGCGCCGTCGCCGCGGCCCGCCGTCGCATCGTCGCCGGCGACCTCTACCAGGCCAACGTCGCGCTCCGGCTGTCCTCGCGACTGAGCGGCTCGCCGGTCGACCTGTTCGCCCGCGGAGTTGCGGCGCTCGCCCCCGAGCGCGCCGCCTTCCTCGAGGGCAGCTGGGGCGCCGTGGCGAGCCTGTCCCCCGAAACGTTCCTCGTGCGCCGGGGCGATCTCGTCACCAGCCGCCCGATCAAGGGCACGCGGCGCCGCGACGCCGACCCCGATCGCGCGCGGGCGACCCATGCGGAGCTCGCGCGCAGCGAAAAGGACCACGCCGAGAACGTGATGATCGTCGACCTCGTGCGCAACGACCTCGGCCGCGTCGCGCGCACCGGCACCGTGCGCGTCGGCCAGCTCGCCGGCGTCGAGGCCCACCCCGGGGTGTGGCACCTCGTCTCCGAGGTCCGCGCCCGGATGCGCGCCGGAGCCAGCGACGCCGACCTGCTCGCGGCCGCGTTTCCGCCCGGGTCGGTGACCGGGGCGCCGAAGATCGCCGCCGTCGGCGTCATCGACGAGCTCGAGAGCTCGCCGCGCGAGGTGTTCACCGGCGCGATCGGGTTCGCTTCCCCGGTCGCCGGCCTCGAGCTCAGCGTCGTCATCCGGACCTTCGAGGTCCGCGGGGAGGAGATCTGGCTCGACGTCGGCGGCGGGATCGTCGCCGATTCCGACCCCGCCGAGGAGGCTGCCGAGGCGCTCGTCAAGGCCCGCCCGCTGCTCGAGGCGATCGGCGCGTCGGTGGCGGGTGCGGGCGGCACGGCCGGGGACGGCATGGCCGAGACCGGCACGGCCGGGACCGGCACGGCCGGGGCGGTTCCGATCCCGCGGCGGCTGTCTCCTCGCCCGTCGCCTCGTCCCGACGGCGCCGGCGGCCTGCTCGAGACGATCCGGGTCGACGCCGACCAGCCGGTCCTTCTCGACGAGCACCTCGAGCGCCTGCGCGACTCGATGCGCGCGCTGTACGGGCGCCGGCTGCCGCTGGGGCTGCGCGACCGCACGATCGCCGCCGCGGCGGGCGCGGGCCGGCTGCGCCTGCTCGCCGGCGCGCACGGCCGCGTCGAGGTGCAGGCCGGGCCGCCCATCGCCTCGCCGGCTCCCGAGTCGCTGGCTGCGGTGACCGTCCCCGGCGGCCTCGGCGCGCACAAGTGGCTGGACCGCCGCTGGCTCGACGCCCTCAGTGCGGCGGTCGCGCCCGCGCATGCGCTGCTCGTCGACCTCGACGGGCTTGTGCTCGAGGCCGACAATGCCGCCGTGCTGATCGTCGACCGCACCGGGACGCTGGTGGCGCCGCCGCTCGACGGACGGATCCTGCCGAGCGTCACCCGAACGCGGGCGCTCGCGGCCGCTCGGGCGGCCGGCGTTCCGGTCGGTATCCGGCCGATCGCGCTCGCCGAGCTCGACGGCGCGCGTGAGATCATCCTCGCCAGCGCGCTGCGCGGCGTGCGCGGGGTCGCCTGCACCGGCCCGGTCGCCGCGGCGCTGGCCTGATCAGGCGGGCTCGCCGACTCCCGCGGACAAGGCGGAGGTCCGGGCCGACGCCGGCGCCTCGTGGTCGTCGGAGGCGTCCTCGAGGTTGAGCCCGGTGCTGCGCGGCCCGAGGACGGCGATGTCGGTCGCGATCAGCGCCATGATGACCGCCGAGCCGATGAACACCGTCGAGGCGCCGAGGTGGTCGAGCACCGAGACGCTGATGAACGGCAGGATGGCCCCGCTGAGGCGGCTGAGCGAGTACGCGGTCCCGACGGCGGTGGCTCGGATCCGGGTGGGGAAGATCTCCGCCTGGTAGATGTGAAACGCGTTGGAGAACACATTGCTGGTCGCCGTCAGCAGGAAGCCCGCGGTGACGATCAGCCAGGGGACCCGAGCGAAGCCGAACACCACCCCGAGCCCGGCCATGATGAGAGCCGAGGCGGTGATCAGGTGCTTGCGCTCGAAACGCTCGATGATCGGCACCGAGCCGGCGGAGCCCAGCGGGTAGCCCATGTAGATGATCGCCGTGAAGCCGAGCGTCGAGACGATGTGAAAGCCCTTGGCGGCGAGCACCAGCGGCGCGAGCGTGCCGAAGCCGTAGTAGCCCACGGTCTGGAAGAACTGGAAGAACCACAGCATCGCGCTGCGCCGGGCGTAGGGCGGCTCGAAGATCGCGCGCAGGTTTGAGGTCGTCGGCGGCGGCGAGGCGATCGGCTCGGGCGTGGGCAGCCGCTCGAGCCCGAGCTGGGCCTCGGCCTCCGCTTCGAGCTCGGTGGTCACCCGGTCGGCCTGCGCGTGCTGACCCTGCATCTCGTACCAGCGCGGCGACTCGGGCAGCCGGCGGCGGATCGCCAGCACGAGCACCGCGCCGAGCGAGCCGAGCACGAGCAGCCATCGCCAGCCGTCGATCAGCAGCGTGTGCTTGGCCACGAACTCGGCGCCCACGAACGCCGCCAACGGCACACCGATGAAGCCGAGCGTGTACGCGGCGGAGATGTAGCGACCGCGGATCGCGCGTGGCAGCAACTCGGTCAGATAGGCGTCCGACAGCGACAGCTCGGCGCCGAGCCCGAATCCGCCGAGGAACCGCAGGATCGCCAGCCAGGTGAGGTTCGGCGAGAACGCGGCCGCCAGCGAGAAGATCGAGTAGCAGACGAGGTTGACGATGAACATCTTGCGGCGACCGAACCGATCGGCGAGGCGGCTGAGGAAGACCGCTCCGACGAACATCCCGCCGAAGCCCGAGCCGATGACGAGCGCCTTGCCGTCCGTCGTCAGGTGCCACTTGGTGGCGAGCACCGCGGCGAGCACCCCGCCGAGGAACACGTCGTAGAGGTCGAAGAAGTTCGCCAGGCCCGCGGCGATGCTGATGCGCACGTGCATCCGGCACGGCGGGATCCGGTCCAGCCGCGCGGCGACGCTCGCGCGCCCGTTCGGGGCGCCCACGTTAGAGCCCGTCACCGTCCCGACGTCCATCGCACCTCCCTCGCCTCGGCCGTGGTCTACCCTCCGCTCCGAGCACGAAACCCGCGGGGTAGAATCGGCCGCCACGCGCCCGTAGCTCAGCTGGATAGAGCGTCGGTCTACGGAACCGAAGGTCGGGAGTTCGAATCTCTCCGGGCGCGCTGGAGATATGGGGGCTCGGCGCCTCGGCCGCGACCCACTAGCGACCCAAACGCTCTCCTGCGCTTGCGCGATCCCAGCCGAGTCAGTAGCGTTTCCGGCCCGATGACACGCTGGATTGCTACTCCCCTCGCAGCGCTCGCGATCCTGCTTGGCGTCGCATCGCCGGCCCTTGCGCGGCAGCCCGCAAGCGGCACCACGAAGGCATCCATACTCAAGGCACTCGGACCGGGCCTGTCGCCTCAGTGCAACGGCGTCTGGACGACGAACCTGCGTGGCCTTGGTCTGTGGGCCCTCGTCGTCACCACGCGCGACACGGGCGCGTGTTCACAAGAGCAAGCTGGCGACGCGGCCTATCTGCACTTCACTCGTGGTCGCTGGCGCAGCCTCGCGCAAGGCAACGAGGCCTCGTGCCGCAACGGCGGTTTCAGCGGGGTCCCCGTGAAGGTCCAGGCAGACCTGCTGAACTGCCGCTAGCTCGTCGCCTCAAAGGCGCCCAGCCGCGCCGCGATCCCCGCCGCCGCCCCATCCAACAGGGAGCCGTAGTGCAGCTCGATCATCGCCACGCTCGTTCCCATGATCCGCGCCAGCTCAAACGCGCTCACGCCAGCAGCCAGGGCATTCGACGCGAACGTGGAGCGCAGATCGTAGATCCGCGCCGGCCGACGAACCCCGGCCGCCTCGACCGCAGGCGACCACTCACGCGACCGCCAGTTATCCAAGCAAAGGAGGCCGCCCGTAGGGGACGGCCACAGCAGGGGCGTGCCCAGCCGAGCAGGCAGCGCGTCAAGCGCAGCCAAGGCCCGAGGGGACAGCGGCACCTGTCGCCGAGAACGGGAAGTCTTCCCGAGCTCGACAACCTTGCCTGATGAGATGGTGCGCCGGACGCCCAGAACGCCAGCGGCGCGATCAATGTCCCGGCGTTCGAGCGCCTGCCACTCCTCCGGACGGAGGCCAGTAGCAGCAGCGAACAACGGGACCGACCGGTACTGCGGGGAAAGCTCGACGCTGATCGCCTCAAGCTCGCCCATCGAGAACGCGCGGATGGTGCGCGGAGCGGGGCGACGGTTACGCCCCGCGAGAACGGCCGGGTTGCGCGTCATGTAGCCCCAGCGGACCGCGGCGGCGAGACACTGCCGCAGGGCGCTCATGCGCCCGTGAGCGATCCGTGCTGGCTGTCGGGTACGCCACGCCACGATCTCGTCCGTCATGCCCTCCAGCTCGTGGAGAGGGAGCGCGCCGAACCGTCGCTCCGCGTGGCCGAGTCGTTCCCGCAGCGTAGCGATCGTCCTTGGGCGAACGTCCGCAGCGTGGCGGTCGAGGTAGAGCGCGATGAACTCGCTCAACGTCAGCTCGGGCCGCGGGGGCGTTCCTCCGGTTAGCAGCGGCTCGACGTGCTCGCGGAAGTGCTTCCACGCGGCGGACTTGGACGAGAACGGCTGCTTGGCGTGGCGCTTGCCGTCGAGGTCGTACCAGCGAAGGCGCCACTTCCCGGCGGCGATGCGGTCGACCTGACCGCGCTGCGTAGCCGGCATCCTATTGGCGTCGCTCGTCGCCCCGAAGCTGGTTTCGTTCCGCCGAGAGGAGGACTGCCGCCCTTCGCAGATGCTCTTCTATGGACACGACCTCGGATCGTTTCCCGGGGACGAAAGCTAGCTCGTTTGCATAGCGCGATACAACAGACAGCGCAGATTCGATGTGCCCTAGGGCATCCGAGAGATCGTCGGACGACACGTAGTTCTCCTCACGGTAGAAGACGGTTAGCGTGCCCTACTCTACCGCTCGGGTGGCGTCGCGTGAAGACGGTTAGCAATCTCCTCGCTCGGCGTCGCCCGCCTCTCGATCCACGCCGCTAGATCGTCCTCCCGGTAGCGCAGCGCTCCCGAGGGCAGCCGGAAGCCCGGCAGCACACCCTCACGGGTCCAGCGCAGCACCGTGGACCGAGACACAGCTAGGGCCTCGGCGACCTCGCGGACGGCGAGCAGTCGTGTCACAGGAGCGCCCCTTGCCCAAGGTTCGTCGCTCCGACGGCAATTCTCGGCCGTGGATCTAGGCCCTCGTGCCAGGCGGCAGCACGGATCTCCCAACGTATCCGACCGGCAACCCCGTACTTCGGGGCCTTGCGCGGACGGCTTGGCGTGTCCCATGTGCGTGCCCTTGTGCTGCCGCACGCGACCCAGCCCGCAGCGCGGACACTCGCGCCTGTCTCGTTGTCCTTCGTGTAGGTCACGCCACGAAGCCAGCCCATCGCCTTCATGGATCGCCAACACGTGCCGTAGAGAAACGAGCAGGCGTTCCGGTGCCCGAGCGTGCAAACGCGGGTGACTTCCAGCGTCCAGCCGTCTTGGTTGCCGCGTGCCTTGGGCCGCTCAACGATGGCTACGCCGACGAACTCCTCGCCCGCTAGGGCGCCGAGCGAAAAGACGTGCTGCACAACGGGCGCGCTGTGTCGATGGTACTGCCCAACCCAGGCGTTTGCCTCGTCCTTGGTGACCTGAACGACCCGCAGGCCCCCACTCACAGCAGCGCGTGGACGCTCAGCACCACGCCAGCGACCACGAGAGCGAGAATCGCCACGCTGATCCCCGGGCCCTTGACCGACCGCGTGCCGTCCCTCTGCGCGGGCGCTGCAGCAAGGCCGCCCGCGATCATCACCAGCGCCACCAAGAACGCGACGGCGGAAGCATCGGCAATCATGGGTTCCCTCCGAGGCCGTAATTGACCGACACGCGACGCGTCGGATGGGTCGGGTCGCCGTTCGCAGGAGCGGGCGCCTTGGGCTCCCCGGCGACCGTCGGGGCAGGAGCCTCAGCGGCAATCAGTCGCCCCAAGTCAGCAAGATCCCTCACGGCGACATAGGCGCTCGTGAGCCTCACCATGACCGTAATCACCGTGTCGGTCCAGGTTCGGCCGTCCCCCGCGCGCCGCGTCTTCTCGTCCACCACAACCTTGAACTCCAAGCCGTCGACATCGAAGCGCGCCTCGGGGGGTGCCAAGTACGGGGACATGCTCGTGCACTCGATCTCGCAGGCATCGCAGACGAGGTCCCGCAGCGCGCCCTCGGTCCCGCGACGCAGCGCGTCCTCGTCTGCGATCTGTCGGTCCAGCCACGCGAAGTGCGCGCGCTCCCTGAGGTTCACCTGGCCTCCTTATCGATCTGCTCGAAGCGTTCGAGCGCTCGCAGCAGCTCGGGTCGCTTCACGCTGCCCGGCTTGTCGAAGGCGGCACGAACGAGCCGGGCGAGCTGGTGGGCGGCTTGGAAGTAGTCGTCAACGCTCGGGGGTTCGGTCACGCGTTGCCGGCTTCCCAAGCGAGGATGCGTCTGCCGATCCACTCCGCGATCTGCGGGACGAGGGCGTTGCCGAGGCTCCTAAGTCTGTCCACCCGAGCGGGAACCCCATTAGCCACTCGACCCACGTCGGGTTCAACTGTCCACCAACCCGCGTCCGCAGGTTCTCCCCACCCGTGCGCTTCGGGCTTATGCCCGGCCCACCGGTTCCGACGGAACCGGTGGGCGTCGGAAGTCTCTCCCGCTCCACCCGTTGCACTATCCGCGGCAGCAGGCCGTTCTCTGGGACGTTGCTCAAATCGCCCGTGTCCTTGTGGTCCCGTGCTGTCGGGGTCGGCCACAGGTTCCGGTGCGACGCCCACTTCTGCATCGACGGCGCGAGCATGCTCGCCTTCGCCGTTGGGGTAGGCAACGACCCAGACCCGGTCGCGGCGGTGAGGGGCGCCAACGGCGCAAGCTGGTATGCAGTCCCACTCCGCGTCATACCCGAGCGCGGAAAGGTCTGCGAGAACAACTGAGAGTCCCCGTCCAAGGAGAGCTGAGACGTTCTCCACGATGACCCATCGCGGCTCAAGCTCCCCAATGAGACGGGCGAACTCTGACCAAAGACCCGAGCGCGCTCCCGCAAGTCCAGCTCCCTTCCCAGCCAAACTGATGTCCTGACAGGGAAAACCGCCACAGAGAACATCGACCGGCTCGACGGCCCCAGCAGTCACTTCTTGAACGTCGGGGTAGCAGGGCACCCCCGGCCAGTGCTTGGCGAGCACGCGCTGGCAGAACTGGTTCTGCGAGCAGAACCAGGCGGTACGCATGCCTGCGCGCTCAAGCCCGAGATCGAAGCCTCCGATGCCAGCGAACAGCGAGCCGACCGTCAGCGTCAAGCGCCACCCTTCCGAGCAAGGCGGTCCTCGACGTAGGACGCGGCATTCAGGTTGAAGACAACCGCCATCGCGTGATCCTCGGTCCGATCCCCATCAAGCCACTGGATCATGTGCCGGAAAGCACTCTGCCTGAAGCGCTCGAGCTCTTCCTCCGAATCAGCGAGCTGCCAGTTCCGCGGGCCGTATTTGACAGCCCCCTTCGACATGTGCTCCGCGTAGCGCCTGAACATGGGGCCGTCGAGCGCCAGCAGATAGTTCGTCTTACCCTCCTGCGTGTCGCGGCGCATCCCCGACGGGTAGTCCTCGCGGACACCCGAGTCCCTAATCACGAACCCTCCATCCCTAGGGCAGTCAGGAGCGTGCGGGGTGCCGGCGGCCGACGGGCACGCCTCACAGCGCCCCAGCCCATTCGTCTGCCCAGAGGTCACGATTCCCACCGGCCACTCCTTCCCACCCAAGCCGACAGCAGTGCCGCGAACGGCACCCGACGCAAGGTCGGGTAGTACAAGACCGGCCTGTCGTGCAGCCATGCCGCGAACGTTTCAAGGCGCGCGCCGCGGGACTTGCGCCAGCCGGGGATCACGACCACGCAGTCCACGTCGTCGATCACGATCCGAACATCGCGGCCCATCAGGACGCCCCGGCTCTCCCCGGTGGCCGCATAGTACGCGTCAGCGTCGCCGCCCTCCGACGCCCGCGCTGCCTGGCGCGAGCTGGGCGAGTCGAGCTCAGAGGGAGTCACCACCTCGATCCCGCGCTCCCGAAGCTCCCCCGCGACGGCGTCAAACACGTGGAACGAGAAGCCCGGGGTATTCGTCATGCGCCCGCACAGGTAGACGCGGCCGACGTTACGAGCGGCCACGCAGCGCCCGTTCGATGGTGATCGACCCATAGGTCCCATCCCCCCTCGGCTCATCCCACTTGTCCCGGAACAGGGCACTGCGTCTGAACAGGGCATCGATCCTCGCCGCGTCGTTCCCGGTGAAGTACGCAAGGTGCGCGCACAGCGCCATGTCCGCGGCCGAGTGATCGCCACCATGCAGGGACGTGTCTCCGGCCCACAGGGCTGCCGTCCGGGCGTCCCCCATGATTCGGTCCACCACCCCCGCGTCATCGTCGCAGAGGGGCTGACGGTGCGCGACAGGGGGCTTATCGTCGGGCTCGGGGAAGTAGAAGGCGATCAGCTCGCTCAATGCGTCCTGCGCCTCCCTCGGCTCGCCGCGACCCTCATCAGTCATGGTGAAGAAGCGGCCGCGATCGTAGATCGCGAGCTCATCCCGCCACGGCGTTGCGAGGGTATGTCGACCACGCCCCAGGGAGCCGCGGACGATCACGTGCATCCCGTGCCCGGACGGGCTGAACTCGACGTACCCGGAGAGCAGCTTCACGACCCGGTAGGCGCCCGGGTGAATCTGCCCGCTTCGGCTCACGCAATTGTCCATGTCGACGCCCACGTACGGGTCGTCGGCGCTGAACACGAAGCCGATCCCGTCCGCCTCCACGCACGCCAGCGCCTCACGGTAGGTCGCCCAGGTCGCGGGGTCGACGCTCGAGGCGCGTCCCCCGGTGTGCGGGTCGACCGGCACCTTGGTAGGGCGGCCGACGCGCACCTCACTGCGCCACGCAACCCACTGCCGGCGGTCGCGCAGCTCGGCGGGGATCACACGAGTTCAAGCTGCTGCTCGGACGCCTCCAAGTTGCGGCACGCTGTCTCGTAGTAGCTGCGCTTCAGCTCAACCCCGACGAATCGCCGCCGCAGCTTCAGCGCCACATGCCCCTCCGAGCCGATGCCGGCGAACGGGCTGAGCACAAGGTCTCCGGGGTTGCTCCACAGCTTGACGCACCGCTCGATCACGTCAAGCTGCAGTGGGCAGAGGTGGCGCTCGTCCTTCTCCTCGCTCGCCACGCGAACGTTGAGCACGTTCGTCTCCTGGATCCCGTTCGGGAACTCCGGGCGGCGGCGCTGCCAGACTGGGGAGGCCCACTCGATCCATTCATCGGCCGTGATCCAGCCGTCGGGATTGCGGTACTTCTCGGATACGCCGGCACGGATCGGCTCGGGGTTGTCGCCCGGCTTGCGGAACTGGAGCACGTAGTCGGCCAATGCCATGTGCATCTTCGCGGCGTCGGTCGCCAAGGACTTGAACAGCAGTCCGCTGTCCTTCGTCCGGATCGCCTTGAGCTGCGGATCCTTGTCGATGCAGACCTCGCCGTAGTAGATGAAGCCGCCTCGTTCCATTGTGCGGATCACCGCGCCGCGGAAGTCCTTGATCCCGACGTGGCCGTCCGTGCCCTTGAACGCCACGCCCTGCGTCAGGTGTATTCCCACGGTGCGTCCCGGCATCATCACGCGCAGGAGCTCAGGCACGAGGTAGGCGAACTGCTCGACCATCTCCTCCTGGGACGCCACGTTGCCCATGTCGTGCGGAGTGTTCGTGTAGGCGTACATGCCCGGGAAGGGCGGGCTGAAGATCGACAGCCCCACGCTGGCGTCCTGCACGTCGGCGAGCCGGTCAACGCAATCGCCGAGATGCAGCGTCCACCCCGCGCCCTCGCGCGACTCGGTTTCGTGGGCGACAACATGACGATCCGACCGCCCGAGACTCAGGCCCTGAGTGTGCTCCACGATGCTCTCCATCATCTGCGCCGCCTGGCGCTCCTTGCGCTCAATGTTCCGAACGACAGCACCCTCAGCCTCGGCGGTCACCACGTAGCAATCAACCGGCCGGCGCTGCCCGAACCGCCACGAGCGACGGACCGCTTGGTAGAACTGCTCATAGCTGTCCGACAGCCCCACGAAGGCGACGTTCTTGCACTGCTGCCAGTTCATCCCAAACCCGGCGATCGTCGGCTTCGTAACCAGCACGCGGATGTCCCCGCTGGAGAAGTCCAGCATCGCCATCTCTTTGTGCTCGGCGCTATCCGCACCCTTGACCTCGACGGCGCCGGGGATCGCTCGGACGAGAGCGTCGGACTCGGCATTGAGGTTGCACCACACGAGCCACTGTTCGTCGTCAGTGTTCACGTAGGCCGCGATGGCATCGACTCGCTCGCGGATCGACAGCTTGCGAGCCTGCTGGCGCTCTTGAAGCGTCTGCGCCTCCGCGTTGAACAAGCCGACACCAGCGTGGGGGGACGGGACGACGATGCTGTGCATGTTCAGCTTCGGGAGCCGGAACTGCGCATCGTCGTATCCAAGGTCGGCTGGCGAGCGCAGCGCCACAGCCCACGTTGCCAGCCACCTCCAGAACTCCGACTCGGCGTGGCCCTTCAGTCGCCACTTGTGCGTTGTGTTGCCGTCCTGCTTGAAGAACAGGGCCAGCATCTCGCGGCCGGACATCACGCCCAGGAACTCGGCGTGGTTCGCGAGCTCGGCGTGATCGTTCGGCGCGGGCGTGGCCGTGCAGGCGAGACGGAACGGGATTCGGCGCGCAAACTCCTGGATCTGGCCGCGGACCTTCCCATCGTAGGACTTCAGGATGCTCGACTCGTCGAGCACGATCCCGTCGAAGTCCCGCGGGTTGAATCGCTCAAGACGCTCGTAGTTCGTGACATTGATCCCGTCGCGCACGTCGACCGACTCGCGACAGACCGTGACCCCGAGGCCGAACTTCTCGCCCTCGCGCGACGTCTGCGCCGAGACGGCCAAGGGCGCGAGAATCAGAACCTTGGCTGCGGAGCCGTAGTGCTCGCAGACGCGATGCGCCCACTCCAGCTGGATCGGCGTCTTGCCTAGGCCGCAATCGGCAAAGATCGCAGCCCGGCCGCGCTGAAGCGCCCAGCGCACGACCTCCTGCTGCCAATCGAACAGGAAGTCGCCCACGCTGAGAGCGTCGAAGCCCGTCGGCGGGTCGGCAAGCTGCTTGAGCCGGATGAACTCGGCGTATGGCACGCGCCGACGCTTATCGCGACCCTCGGACGTTGCGTCCGGAACGCCTACGCTCACAGGCTGACGTGGAAGTCGTGCCGCCGCCCCGACAGGAAGATGCGAGGCGAACCCATATGTCCCGGCGCGTAGCCCCGCACCGCCGCATAGTTCTCATACGCGAGGAAGCTCCCCGACGTCAAGGCGATGAACTTCCGCCGGCTCACCCGGCCCGCGTTCGCCTCGAACATGTCCCCCACGCGAGCGGCCTGATTGTGAATGTGCCCGTGGATGTACACGTCCGCTCGGATGACCTGCTGCGTCCTCGTCAGCGCGGTCAACGCCTGGCCGCTGCCCGTGCCGTGACGCAGAAACACCTCGTACTGCTGATCCCCGACCGTGTAGATCAACAGCGCCGCCGCCCGAATGTACGGGACGCTCAACTCGTCGCAGATGTCCCGGATGGGGCAGTCCCCGGTGGCCCGAGTGATTCGGTCCTCATGGTTGCCGGGGACCGCGCCGTCGATGCGACGTTCCTTCGCAAGCACGGAGAGCTGCTTGCGAACGAGGCGCTTCGCGTCGCCGACGGTCATCAGCTCCTCGTACACGTCCGACTTGCTGCCGACGATCGCCGAGTTCAACAGGTCGCCCGTCAGCAGAAGGCTCGTCTCCTCGCGATCCTCAAGGTAGGCGAGCCACTGGCTCCACATCTTCTCGTTGTGCATCTTCGCCCCAACGTGAAGATCCCCCAGCGGGTAGAGGTAATGCTTCTCCTGGTGGGAGTAGTCCCGTCGGACCACTGGGATCTCGTCGGGCTGCGCAACCTCTGGCAGCCGGCGAACCGCGTTCACGGCCTCCTGCATGCCCAGCCGGTAGATATGATCCCGGAGGGTGGTCCGGGGCACGCCAAGATGGTCGGCGAGCGCCTGGTTGGTCTGATACTTCTCTGCGAGTTCGAGCAACGTGCCGTTACGAGGCAGCTCGGCCATGCGTCTCCCTTTCGATTGCCCCGCTGGGGCGCCTAGACGAACCGGCCTCGCTACGCGAACCGCTGGCCCTGGCTGCGATGAATCAGCTGCTGGTATCGCCAGCCCCGCCTATCCACGCCCCAAGACGGCCTGCCCTTCACGGGCTGCTCATGCGCGACGGCGTAGACGCGCCCCGCGAGCTTCCCCAAGCGACGGCGCAAGACCGCCAAGAGCGCCCGATATGGATGCAGCCTCGACGTCTGCATCGCACGGTACTTGTCATACATCTTGACCACCGCGCGCTCATCGAACTTGTACTTGCCGATCTTGAACGGGCCGGTGGCGAACCAGCTGTAGTGGACCGCGTTCCTGGCCGGGGGCGACGGGCTCGGCGCCCAGAACCCCTCCTCGCACACGCTGGCGTCGAGATTGCGACCCAAGGCGGAGAACGTGTACTGCCGAGCATGCATGCCCTCCGGGATCACGGCGATGCCAAGCCATGCAACCCAGCGCACGTACTCGGATTCCGCGATACCGGCATCGCTCGCCGCGGCGATCACGCTAGGCATCTCCGACTCGTCCGCATAGGCTCCCGGGAGCGCGAGTCCGCGCGCCTTCTGGCGACGATGCCACCCCGGATACTCGACGGGAACCGCGTCCCCGTTCTCAATGTCGAGGATGTCCCCGTCCTCGAACGCGTTGACGCACACGCTCTTGTGGCGCGCGTTCGGAAACAGAGCGCAGAGTTCGGAGTAGTCGGGCCAGAAGCCCCCGACGTACCCCGCGACCGCTTCCGCATCGGCCGGGATCGTGTCCGGCTCGATCGAGTCGTACTGAGTGATGTGGCCCATCTACGCCGACGGAGGGGTCACGAAGGGATGGACCGGCGCGGGCGCCGGAGGCACCGCCACGGCAGGAGTAGGGGCAGGAGGCACGGCCCCCACCTTGGTTGCAAGGCCAGCCACGACCAGGATCCTGTTCAGCTCGTCCTTGACCAGCTGCTCGATGTTCTCGCCCGCGACCGCATCGTGGACGAGAGCGTTGACATCCAGCTTGTCGACCTCAGCCTTGGCGAGGGACACCACGTCACCCTCAAGGTCCTTGCCGGACACCTTCGTCGCGATGAGAGCGTGGATCGCGTTGGCGACCAGGAAGACGGCAGCAATCACCGTCGAGGCGGCGCTGACAAGGATCTGCTTGTCGGGCGCGAACGCGGGCACGAAGGCGACAACCTGACCGATGATCGTGGTCAGCAGTGCCACGACGCCGGCCTGCGCGATGCGCAGATGACTAATGGACATAGCTCCTTCTATGGGTAGGGGGCTTCGGCTATCGGCCGAAGGGGTACAGCGTCGGCTCGGGGTACGCCCGCGAGCACGCAAGAGTTCCGGCACCCAACGGCAGCCGACCGCTACCGAGCGGCCACGTCACAGAATGCGCACGATCCGTGTGCGAGTTCAGGGTGCGGGCAGCCGCAAGCGCCACCGGATCGCCGGTCCTGACATACAGCGCGTACCACGCCTCGGCGCTCGCGCGCGTGTTTGCCTGCCCCCGCGCGCACGCCTCCCGCTGGCTGCGCACAAGGTCCACGCGACCGTTATAGGACTGGAGCGTGGTCAGCGTTGCGAGCACGGCAACGCATGCCGTGAGCGCCAGCACCATCGTGCTGCACCGGGGGCTCGTCATCGCCGCGAGGCGCTGGCGGATAAGCATATGTTGGTCCCGTCCTTCGCCTAGTGAGTGGTGTCCAGCTTGACCAGCGACTGGCAGTCCTGCACGGGTGCCAGCTTGTCGATCAGCAGGATCGCGAAAGACCTGCTCGCAACGACTTGCCGTCGTTCCACGGCCGTGGCCCGTCGCATGTTGCGAGCGGAGAGGAGATCGAGTTCGCCGACCGTATTCCGGTTGCGAGCGTTCTGGTCCTCGCAGTCCCGCCTGATCGTCTGCGTCCGGTTGAAGCTGATATCTCGGATGGCATATGCGCAGAGCACAAGGCTCCCCGCCACCAAGAGCGCTAGAACACTGAACGAGTACCGGCGCGCGACGCGCCGAAAGCGTTGAATCATGGTTCCCTTCAGTGAAGCTGCGCCATCAGCGTCACGATGGCCGCGCCGAGCAGGCCTACGGAGACTGCAAGCGCGGGTAGATGCGTCCGGCGCCACTCGCTATTGCCCTTATCGTCGTCCTCGATGCGCTTGATGCGCTTCTCCTGGTCCACGTTCTGGGCCTTGAGCTCGGCCACGGCGACGGGGAGGCTCGAAACCTGGTCAAGCTGGCGCTGCATATTGGCGAAGCCGGCGTCGACTAGACGCTCAACGCCCTTGACCTGCTCTGAGACGAGCGCCACGGTGGCGCGGTCGCGACTACCGCTATCGAAGCCCTCATTCTGATCGTCAGTCAATTCGTTCTCCACGTTTTTGCCCAGCCCCTTGACACCACATGTACGCCGATGTACATTCATGCCCCCCCATGAAGAGCATCAATCTTCCGCTCCCCGAGGAACTGCTTGAAGCAATCGATCAGGCCCGCGGCGACGTGCCCCGAACCGTCTGGATCAGGCGAGCGGTTGAGCAGCGCCTAGAAGGCCCCCACCAGGCAGCAGAAAGGCAGCCATGACCACGTTCATTCTTGCCGTCGCGTTCGTCATGCTCGTCGGCACCATCGCCCTGAGGTCCGAGAGGCGCAAGCTCCGTGCCGCGCCCCGGGGCAGCATCCGCGTCGAAACCACCAAGGCCGCATTCGCCAACAGCACGATCCGACGCTATGTCGAACAGGGATGGACGGTCCAGGGGCAGTCGGCCACGAAGTCGTTCGGCTCGCAGCCGCAGGTCACGATCACCTTCAAGAAGGGCCTTTAGGGACTGAGCCGCGCCCCGAAATCCTGGGTCCACGTACCACCCGCCGCCGCACTTACGCCCGACCCGATGTTTCGGTAGTTCGGGTCCAAGATGTTCGCGCGGTGCCCGGGACTCTGCATCCAAGCGTTGACCGCAGCGGCAGCATTGTGGAATCCGCTGGCGATGTTCTCGCCAGCGAAAGACCAGTGATAGCCATCGTTCCAGATGCGCTGCGACCAGTCCGCGCTATGCCCAAAGTCGTGGTGGACAGCCATGTAGGTGGTCCACTGTTGCGCCGCCCAGTCGAGCTGCCGGCTTTCGATAAGCGGTGGCAGATGATTAGCGGCGCGTTGCAGGTTGACGAGACAGACAAGGGCGCGTCGTGTCCGCGAGAGGCTGACGGCGGCGACGTTCTGGTGCGCGCTAGCGCAGCGCGGCGCCGGCTTGGTGGCCGTAGTGGCCGCCGTAGCCAAGGCTGCGACCACAGAGCAGCAGGCAACCACGCCAAGAATGATGCTGATAGGCCGGGCGGCCAAGGTCATGGCTCCTTCCGTGCGGCCCCCCCTAGGAGGCCAGTTCAAACTCCCTAGGTCAGCGGATAGCTCTTGCCCTCAAGGGACAAGTAGTCGCCGCTCGGCCACGCAGGACCCGTCCCGTCGACGATGATCGACGTGCCGCCGCTGACGATCTCCAGCTGGATCGTTCCCGCAGCGCCGCCGCTAGCCACGACCGCGTCAAGAAGAATGGATTGAGGCGGCGCGAGGGCCGACGGAATGCCGCCCACGACGGTAGCGCCCGTCCCCACCCCGCCGCTGTTATAGACAGTGCCGCTGAACTTCACTATGTCCCCCTCCAGCCGAACCCTAGGCGGGGTGGCGGCCACGACGGCCGTTCCCAAGGTCAGCATCGTCCAAGGACCAGCAGCGAGCGCCATTTCCCAGGCGGTTCCGGTATCAAAGTAGAAGCGCGAGACATCCGTCGCATAGAACGTGCGCCCGAACACCCCAGGGCTTGGCAGGCTGGCCAGGACGCCCTTGCTCGCCAGCGCCGTGCTTGGCAGTATCCGTGGCGCAGACTGCAGAATGTCGCCGGTCACGATGCTCGACGCATTGGCCGGCACCAGTACGTACCCGATCACCAGCGACGACGTGGGCGTAGCCGGCGCGCCCGACAGGTTCGTCAGGCTCGCCCCCGACGTAGGTGTACCCGTGTTCATCTGCACCGCGAAGGCCGTGCTGGACTGCCCGTAGGCCGCGTCCGTCACCGTTGCCGTCACGGAGTCGATCCGCGGATTCGACGGGTTGGACGCCGCGAGAAGCAGGTTCGTTGAGGACGACACGCGGCAGTAGTAGCCGCCCTGCGTCGAGCCCGAAGTGCCCGGCACCCACGCCTCGCCAGTCCCGACGTTGACGCTCATGCCCCCGCCGGCAGTGATCTGCATGTCGGCAGAGTTGACAAGGCCACCCGTGATGCTGCCAACGCTGCTGCCCCGGGCAAGCAGGGAAGCGATAGCGCGACGGGTCTGCTCCGCGCCATAGCTGCCGCTCTGTGCCGCGAAGGCTGGCGTCTCGACCGTCATCGTGCCCCCTCAAGGGCGGCGAGGCGCCTCTCGATCGTAGCCAGCCGCGCGTCCACGTCACTCCCGTCGTCAGCCACGTCGCCAGCATCAGCCGGACGACACGCCCGCAGCAGCCAGCCGTACGCCGTGGCTGTCGCCTGCGCCCCGTCCAAGTCATCGCCCATCACAGCCAAGAACGCCTGCGGCGTCGGCGGCTCCGAGCCGTCAATCATGTCCGGCATGCCATGCGCATCCGTCCCGGCCGCACCATCGAGCGCCGGAAATCCAGCGCGGACCATCGCATTCTGCGCCTGCCCGGCACTCGACGCGGGGCCACTGAAAATCAGCGTGAACGCACTCAAGCCTGGCTCCAAGTATTCGTTGCTGGGTTGTAGACCGCGAGCCCCCACTTACTGCGACTGCTCGACGCTGGCAGGCCAGTCGGGTTCCCGAAGTTGTCCACCGTCACGTTGCCGAGAATGAGCCGACAGTTCGGGGTGCTCGCCGACGGGTTCGCGATCGTCGGATCCACCACATAGCTCGTCCCCCCCGAGGACAGCGCGCCCAGCATCTGCCGGATCTGCGTAAACAGGTTGCCCAGCCACTGGTCAGCAGGCTGTGGATAGTTCGGCACCGCGCCTCCTACACCGCAGGGGCGATAGCGACCACGTACGGCGGCTGCGCCAAGCCGAGCTCAAGGGTGCTATCTCCATCGTCATTCACCGTGGCCGTCCAGCCTGTAATGCGCCACGCCTGATCCAATCCCGCGGGAAACCGAGGATCGAACGTCGTCCCGTCCGCCGCTAGCGCTGGCATGAACAGCTGCGCGCCATCGCCCACCGTGAACGGAAAGCCGCCGCTCGTCAGGCCGATGTTCGGATCGAACAGTCCGAGCGTGATCGACGGGGACACCAGCGCGTACGAGTACATCGCCGAATCAGATACCGCAACCTGGCCGAGCATCTGCATCAGGTTCGCCGACTGCGCGTTTGCGCGCGACATCGTGCGCTCCCACAGCGGATAGCCCTGATCCAGCGGCGCAGGGTTCGTGTCAACCACGATCGCGCCCGAGCCACCGATCTCGTAGACCTGATTAGCGGTCTGCGTCCCATCCTCAGGGAACTCGTAGCTCCGCGCAAGACTCGCGTCGATGTACAGGTTGCTCTGCGCCGCCGTACGGCCGCGGTAGGGGTAGTCGATGTTCACGGTGCCCACTGGCGGGGACCCGGGACCCTGGGAGTAGGCGAGGTCCACGCCGTAGTCAAAGCCGACGTCCAGTCCGAGCTGGCCGAGCTGGCTGAAGATCGTGTCGACGGTCTGGCAGGACGTGAACGGAAACGTCACGTTGATCCAGTCCACGCTCCCCGCCTGCGGATTCGACCCCGAGGGGATCGCCCCGTTGTAGAGCACGTTCAGCCCCGCGAGAATGTTCGCGTACGGGTTCACCGAGCCCTGCGAGTACCCGAGAGCGTCCACGACGATCTGACAGCCGATCAGGCCCGCGTCCCATACCGCAGCAGTCCAGAGCCCCATTCCGCCCGGGTTGATCCCGGAGTACGGTGGCGCGCTGTAGTCGGTCGCCTGGACGCGCTGCTGAAACCACGCCCACGGTTCCGTGGCCTGCACGGTCATCGTGTTCGTCGTCTGGTTGCCCGATGCCGAGCGCGACGGCCGGCGCGTCATCACGATGCCGCCCCACACCAGGGCGCCGAGGTAGTCGACCACCACGAGCGTGCGGTTCGGCTGCGTGTTCTGGATTGGATCGGTAGCCTGGACGCGAGAGTCCATCAGGTCGATCGTGAACGACGCCTGCTGGGGACTATTGACCTGCGATCCGAAGGTCAGCGACCGGACTGGCGTGGACCCGAGATAGGCCGCCGTCAACAGGTCGAAGCTGTAAAGAGTGAAGCCCGACATGCGCTACAGGATCCAAGCGGAGGCGTACTGCACCTGGAGAGTCCCGGCAACCTGTGTCTGGTCCTGGCTTGAGAAAGCGATCGTGTTGACGCCCCCTGGAACACTGTTCGCGACACCCGCGGGCAGCAGCGTCCACCACGAGGACCCTGGCTGCAGGAATGCGGCTCGAGGAGCGCCGATGGTCGTTCCTGCCACGTAGTAGGTCGCCGTGTGCATGTCGGTGTCGATCAGCATCGTGTCCCCAGCGGCCATCGTCACGGCGAACGAGACATAGGGAGCTCCAGGCGCCGACTGGTTCTGAATCGTCGGCGTCGTGCACGGGCCCGTGACCAGCAGCAGCGGGCGGGATTCGATATTCCCAGTGTTGACCGCCTGGAGTACGCCTACGGAAGAGGCGCCGCCTCCGAAGCCAAGGTTGAAGCGCAGCGGGAACGAGAAGCCAGCCGTCGGATTCGGCAAGCCCACCGAGGGCCCGAGAGTCGGCGCTAGGTAGAGACGCGGGTCGCTTGCCGAGAACTGGATCGTGATGTTCGTGAGCGTGCTGAGCGCCGACTGAATGTCGATCGGCGCGCTGTGCTTCCGGACGCGCGCCATGCACGCCATCGTCCCCCAGCCGGGGAGCCCGAACCACAGCGGAGACTCAACGATCCCGCCGGGAAGGATGACGGCGGCCAAGCGCTGCCAGTTCGCGAGCGTGAGCAGGACATCGGCCGTGATCGTGATGTCACGCCCGTCGAGCAGGTCAAGGCCGACGAACCGGCCAGCGTCGCGGGCTCTCCCAGCGTCACCGGAGCGGACGCTGCCGACATCGAGCCCTTCGATCTTCTGGATCTGCATCGGGTCGGCAAGGCCGCCGAACGTGTACCCCAGGAACGAGAACTGGAAGGGCGCAAGCGTGGGGACCGTCGCGCCCAGCGATGGGAACGGCACCGGCGCCCCCTTTCCTAGTGGCCCAGGCCCGAGCTAGAGAGTCGGATACGTGTAGAGCGAGCCGGACTGGTAGGCCCCGCCGCCGTCCGCGATGCGGTACGAGTTTCCGCCATCGCTGAACGTGAACTGGCCCGCGTTCCCGTATGTCGCATAGGAGTTGAATGCGAACACGCTGCCGAAGCTGGCGAACCCCGTGGTTGAGCCCGCACCAGGGCCATTGGCAGGAACGATCATCTGCATACTGCCTGCCGTAACCTCGCACTCGTTGCTGATGAACTTGTTCATCTGGCCACCCAAGTTGATCGGGTTCTGGCAGGCCTGGAAGAAGTTGCCGACGATGTGCACCACAGAAGCCATGCCGCTGATGCCCGTCGAACTGTTCGTCCCGTTGTTCGCGCTGATGAACGTATTCCCGCTGATGGTCGTGTATCCTTGACCATAGGACGCGTAGTTGTCCCCGCTCGCGGGATTCGTCATGAACGTAATGCCGGGCGTAGCGAGATACTGATTCTCGAAGCGGCAATTCGTGATCGTGTGATAGATCGAGTCGTAGCCGCCCGCGCCCCCATCGGCACCGCACATGATCCTGATCCCGTAGGCGTTGAACCACCCGATCAGGCACCGGTTGATATTCCAGCCCTGGCACGCGGTCAGGTCAATCGCCCCGCGGCCTGCGGTGCTGGTATCCAGCGCACCCTCGAATCCCAGGTCCTCGATCGTGCCTTCCACGAACGTCACGTTGCTATAGGCCGGCGCGATCACAAACCCCGACGCGCCCCCCTTGAGGTAAAGGATGCTGTTGCGACTCCCGGCACCCTTGAACGTGATGTTCGCGTTCGCGTATTCGGGGAAGGTGATGTTGCCGACGTTGTAGTAGTTCGATGTCGCCGGGAAGTAGATCACGCCCCCGCCGCCATTGACGCAAGCAGTGACTGCTGACTGGATCGCGCTCGTGTCGTCTGTCGAACCGTTGCCCGTGGCCCCGTAGGCCATGACGTTGTGCCAGCCCGGAGGAACGGCGCTGCTCGAGGAGGAGGTTGACTGCCAGGTCGCGGTCGTGGCGCTTGTCGCGACAATCGCCTGCCCACTGGAAGGCGTCCCCGATACGGTCACCCCGTCGATGGTTGATCCGCCGCCAGACTGGGCCTGCCAGGAGGCCGCCGTGGCGCTCGTGGCTACCAGGATCTTGTTCGCGGCAGGGGTTCCGCTGATAGTAACCCCGGCGATTTTCGCGACCGACGGGTTCGGATAGGTACCGCTGAGGTCACCACCGGCGGTACCAGACGGAGCACCCCCGGCAGAGGCCTGCCAACTGGCTGCCGTTGCGCTACTGGCAGTCAGAACTTGGTTCGCGGAAGGGGTGCCGCTGACGGCGATGCCGGTGATCTTCGCGACAGAGGGATTCGGGTAGGTTCCCGAGAGATCCCCGCCAGCGGTCCCTGAGGGCGGCCCTCCACTGTTCGCCTGCCAGTCGGCAGCAGTAGCGCTGGTCGCGGTCAGCACCTGGCCGCTAGCGGGTGCGCCCGAGACGGTCACGCCGGCGAGTCCCCCCACGATCGCACCATTACCATTGCTCGCAGGCGTTCCGCCGTCAATCAATGGCACGGCGGTCCCCGGCGGCCCGACTAGGATCGTGCCCGGAGCCAAGCCACCGCCCAAAATGCCCGTACCGGCATGCGGAGTGTCCTGATAACAGGCGATCGAGCGCACAACCACCGTCTCTGAGCCGGTGAACGTCGGGCCCTGAGACGTGTACGCGGCGCGCAGGTCCAGACTGAGCAGGAGGTTCAGGTAGACATTCGGCCACGCCGAGAGCCACGAGTAGTCAAGCGCAGAGAGGTGAACGCCGTCGACGTAGGTCTTGACCGTGTTGGCAGTACCGTCGATAACTTGGCAGTAGCGATGGAAGTTGCCGTCGGTCTGCCACGTCTGGTTGTAGGCCTGAGCTTGGTTCTCGGTGCTCGTGTTGTGGTTGATCCAAGCGGCGATGGTGCACCACTGGCCCGGATCGTTCAGCAGGTAGTTGCAGAACTCGCCGAAGTCCTGTTCGTTCTGGCCCTGGGGGTCGGTCGCCCACCAGCCGAAGTCCATGCCCTCAAAGAACGCTGGGAACTTGATAACCGCCTCGACGGCGAAGATGACCCCGGTCGTCTGCTTGAACCCGAAGCCCTGGATCGGAAAGCCGGTAGCGCCACCTACGGGGTTCGTGGGCTGCGAGCTCAGGCATCCGGACTGGTAGTTGATCGTCGTCCCGTTGCCGTTGGTTCCGTAGCCGGTCGAGTTATAGGTCGCCGTGAAATGCGCCCCGTCGGCCTGCTGGCTGACCTGCGAGCCATTGAAGACCGTCACGCCGTAGGTCGGGTCAAAGCTTGGCCGGTTGGTGTTGGCGGTACCGGAATCATAGTCGCGGTTAGCGCCCCACATCCCGCTGGAGGCACCGAACACCTCGGCCGTGCTGAACCCGTCTGCGAACACGACCGACCAGCCGCCGGTGGGAACCGACGGTCCTGACGGAATCGCGTTGACGGCGATGTCATTCGCTGCCGCTGCCGACCCTGCGATGAGGTTGCCCGACGAGTCGGTTCCGAGGAGCGCTTGAGACGCCACGCCGGGAACGCGGACACCCGCGCTCGCAATGAGAACCGAGTCGACCTTCGGCGACATCTTAGGCGCTGACGACGACGTGCTTGCCGACGCCGCCGGACAGGTACGTGCCCGAAACGGCGCTCGGAGCGGTTCCGAACGTGATGCTTACGTGGTTAGTGTCCACGACCGCCCAGTCCGCGATCTCCATCGCGCCGGTACCCCGATCGACAACCGACACGCCCGCGACATCAGAAGTGCCAAGACCGTGGTTGACCGAGAAGGACGTTGTGGAACCGTCGCCGATGTCGGTGACATACTTCCCGGCCACGCCCAGCGACGTGCGAGCAGCAGGGGCAGTGCCAGCACCCGTACCGCCGTTGGCGACCGTCACCGGGGTACCCAGGGCGAACTGTCCAGAGGTCAACGTCAGGCCGTTGCCCGCCGTATAGGTGTTGGTGGCGTTCGACTGTGACCACGCCTCAGTGGTCGTATCGACAGTGACCGTAGCGCCGCTGGTCAGGATCAGCGTCCACAGCTGACTGACGGACTCCACCCACACCGACACACCGCCGGGCTGCGTCGATCCCGACGCGAAGTCGGCCGGCCGGGTCAGCGCGCTCGACGCGCCATTCCACACCCAGATGCCGTTCTGGGAGCCGGTCGTCTGCCCGGTGAGCAGCACCCGCTCGCCCGAGCTCATGGTCACGCCACCGATCGTGGCGCCCGGTGCGCTCAGCGACAGGTTCGCAGTGGCCTGCGCGACCACCGCACCCTTGACCTGCAGGCCCGCGCTGATCGCGTCCGCATACGCTTTCGTGACGGCATCCCCGGGATTACTCGGGGCGGGCAGGTTGATCGCCCGGCCGCCAGCCGAGAAATCGAGATTGTAGTCAACCTTGGGCATGATCGGGGGCCTTTCGCGTTTTAGCTGATCAGAAGAGTTCCGGCCAGGGGAGCCGCGAACGTGACTACGGTCTGCGTGATGCTGTTCTCCACTTGCGCCAGCGGCCGCAGCTCGCCGGTCGTGTCGTACACGGACACGGCAGCGGGCAGCCGCTCAAGGTCGTGCGTGGCCGTCCACACGCTCTGCGCGGCCGGGAACCCGAAGATCAGGGGTATGGAAATCAGCGCCTCCGGGTTCACCAGTTGCGCCAACGAGAACAAGTTGACGCCAGACCCCGCGTCCGCCGACGGGACCGACACCGCGAAGCTAAACAGCGTCTCGGTTTCGTACACGCCCTCAACGTTGTAGTACGTGCCAGCCGGCGTCGTAGTCGGATCGTCGTTAGCGTTCAGGGTGATAGAGAACGCGCCATTCGAAGCACAGCGCGCGGCCAGTTGCTGCGGCACCACAATCTGCGCCCGGTCGGACATCGGAGTGTTCAGCGTGAACACCACTGACGCGCCACTGGCCGGCTCGCTATTCGAGAGGGTGACGACGCCGCTGACGACGACCTGGCTAAAGGACAATGCTCCCCCCGCCTACTGGTCGGCGCCCGGGTTCAACTGCTGGACGATCGCCAGAACCGGATTAGACGCGTAGGCGTTCGGGACGGTCTGCCGACTCCCCGTTCCCCACAGGATCTCGACCTCAACCTGATAGGTGTCGGGCGTATCGGTGTCCGAGGCCCCCCACGCGTACTGCGCCGCGCCAGCATGCATGTTCTCGGTCGTGCACGGGCCCGTGACCAGCGTGCTCGTCTGATTGCCCTTCAGAACCAGCGTGACCGACTGTGCGCCCGTCAGGTCGATCGGCCCGTTCGAGTCCTCAAGCAGGACCACCATCGGCGGGAACGTGTCGTTCTGCTTCATCACGGCACGGTCCAGCTCAAGCGTGGATGAGTACGCCTGCACCTATCCCTCCTCGCCTAGTACGGCACGACCGTGCGCAGCGCCCAGCCAACCTCCGAGGCGATCGCGCCCGCGTCCGTGGTCGGCACCCCCGTGATATTCACCACGAGGCCCTCGCCCGCATACTGTGTCTGCGCGGCAGCCTGCGTCACGCTGATCTTGCCCTGCAACGCCGCCTCCTGCTGCGCCGCAGTCGACTGAATGCTCGTCAGGCCCTGCGACGCCTGCGCCAAGTCAAAATCGTATTGGCCCGTGATCGCCGTCAACTGCGTCTGCGCGGCCTGAATCGCCGCCGCGGACGTGTTCTGAGCGTTCGTGTAAGCCGCGTTAGCCTGCTGCACCTGCGCCGCGGCCTGATCCTGCGCCGACTGGTACGCCGCGCTCGCTGCCTGAATCGCCGCGTTCGACGCATCCTGCGTGGCCGTGAACGCGCTCGTGGCCGCCTGGATCGCCGCGTTCGCGCCAACCGACACGTTCGTGAACGCCGCCTGAGCCTTATTGATCGCCTCCGTGGCCGCCGCCTGCGCGTACGCCAACTGGGCGCTGTAGATGTCCTGCTCGGACTTCGGAGCGTTCGCCGACAGGTCAACCTTCGTCTGCGCCGTCTGGACCTTGATGTCCTCCGACAAGGTAGTCGCGTCCACGTGAGCCTGCGCGGTCGCGATCCGCTGATCCTGAGCGACCGTCACCTGATCCTGATGAACCTGAGCCTTCATGTTCGCCTGATCCCGTGCCACCGTGACCGCATCCAAGTGAGCCTGGGCGGCCGCTACCTGCGCGCTCGACTGCAGAGTGACCGTGTTGAGGTTCCCCTGCGCCTGCGCGGTCAACTGATCCTGCTGGACCGTCACCTGGTCAAGATTCACCTGCGCCGCGTTCTCCGCAGCATCAGCCTGGGTCTGCAGCGAGTCGAGCTGCTGCTGAGCAAGGTTGACCTGCTGGTCGAACCCCTGCTTGAGCACGTCCAGCTGGACCTGCAGTTGCTGGACCACGAGATCAAGGCCGAACTTGCCGCGCTCCTGCAGCGTGTCCGCCTGCACCTGCGCCGCACTGTTGATCGCATCCACGGCCGCGGTGGACGCGTCAGACATCAGCGTGGTCTGATCCTTGACCGCGGTCGCCATGCCCGACACCTGATCCTGCACCACCTGCGTCATGTCCTTCACGTACGTCGTCTGCGCCTGCGTGGCGTCAGACAGCGCCTGCTCGGCATTCGTCGCGGCCTGGGTCTGGGCCTGCGTGGCGTTAGAGACGGCCTGCGCCTGGTCCTTGGCGATCGTCAGCGTGTCCGCATCGGTGTCGGCCATCAGCTGCGTCTGCGCCTGGGCGACCGTCAGCATCGCCTGCCCATAGTTCTGGGCCTGCTGAGTCTGATCCTTCAGCTGGGTCGCCTGCATGGTCAGCGACTCGGCGTCCTTCGTCAGCTGCGCCGCGTACAGCTCCTCGGCGAGCGCGTTCATCGCCTGCTCGTGGGCAGCGATGATGCCGGCCGCCAGTTGCTGCAGAGCCTTCACGTGCGTGGCCTCAAGCTCGGCTACGAGGCTGTCGAACTTGCCCTGCTGCGGGTTGAGCGCCGGGCCGCCCTTCACGTCCTTGGCGAGCTGCGCCAGGTTCCCGTTGCGGGTCTTGTCGAGCTCGCTGACGAGCTTGGCCAGTCCCTTGCCGTGCTCGCCCGCGAGGACCTTCACGAGCGCGCTGGCGCTCGCCCCTTGCTTGACGCCGAGGTCCTTGTCGAGCGTGCTCATGCCGCGCCCGTGGATCTCGCTCAGGTCCACGCCGAGCTGCGCCTGCCACTGCGGGACGCCGCTGATGCTTGACTCCAGCACCTGCTCGATCGAGTCGTAGTGCGACGGGCCGCCCTGCAGGGACTTGAACAGGGAGGCGAGCGGGCCCTTCGTTGGGCGCTCCTCGACCTCCTTGCCGTGCACCCGGGTCTTGACCTCGGGCAGCAGCTTGTTCTCCAGCTTAGTGAACGCCGCGCCGTGGATCTGCGTCAGCTGCTCAACGAGCGTGGAGAGCGCCGCGCCGTGCTTGTCGCCGATGTCCTTCGCGAGCTTGCTCAGCGTCTTGCCGTGAACCTCAGAGAGCGTCTTGGTCAGCCCCTCCTCCCACGCACTCCAGTTCGCCGGGCCGGTCTGGGAGGTCAACTGGGGGACTGTTGCCGTGGCGCCGTAGCGCCCGATCACCGTGTTCAGCTGCGTGGAGATGCTGCCGGCGGTGCTGACCCCGAGCGTGTTCTCGAGCGTCTTGACGGTGCCGTTCTGAATCGCATCGTTGAACGTCTTGAGCATGGAGTTGCCCTGGTTGGTCAGCGCCTGCAGGGCGGCCTGCATCGCCTTCTCTAGGGCCTGCTCATAGCTGACGTACCCTTGCTCGCCCGCGGAGGCGACACCACCGACGGTCACCATCCTGCCGTTCGGAATCGTCGGATGGTAGGCCTGGAACCCGCCGCCCGCGAGTTCGGACTGCACGTCCGCGGCCGACATCGGATGCACGCCCCCACCAGCCACGGTGCTGCCGGACTGGCCGCCCGATTCGAAGAAGTGCCCGAGGATCGACATGATGACGTGCTCTTGATCCTCGGGGCCGGTGTGACGGTCATAAATCGTCACGTACTGGCCCTTGCCGGGCTGCATCCCCGGAGCGTCCCACAGCCCCTGTGTGCTCTGCGGGGAGGACAAGAGGCCGCCGGAGTGCAGCACCGCGGACACGAAGCCCGAGCAGTCGACGCCGATCTTCTTGAGCTGCTCGATCGGCTCCCAGCCGGTGTAGTGCTCGCCGGCATGGTTGTACGGTGCCCCGACGAGCGCCTGCGCGGTCGAGAGCATGGTCGCCACCGCCGCGGGGATCGTAGCCGTGGCAGCAGCCGTCGAGCGCACACCACCACCGCCACCGGAAAGGCTCGAGAACGCCTGCTGAGCAGCACCTGTCCGGTTGCTCATGTCCGGAATCCCGGCATGCTCGAAGGACTGCTCGAACTCCTCCGCGGCCTGCTGAGGGTCGGTCGCGGACTTCAACTGCGCCATCAGCGACGGAGACAGCTGCCCGAGCACCCACTGCACCTGGGACTGCACGCTCGAACCGTGCGCCGCATCCCACGACCGAGCGCTCGAGCCCGCGCCGGGCTCGGCGGCGGACCACAGCCCCACTCCGGCCGCGCCAACGTCCATGTTCGGGTTCAGCGACGATTCCTGAAACGCGTTACCGACGAGCGCGGCCGCTCCCGCCTTCGTCAGCCCCTGCGACATTGCAGCGGCCATGATCTGATTGGCCACGGAGTTCTCGGACGAGCTCCACCCTGACACACTGCCCGATGAGCCATGAGGGGCGCTACTCCCCCCACTGCCGCCTGTCGAGCCGCTGCCACCGCCCCCGCCGGACCCGCCGAGATACTTCGCCAGCGAAGAGTTCGGAACCGACACGCTCCCGCCCCCCGGGGTCGGCATCTGCGTATACCCCGAAGCAGTCCTAGCAGCACCAGTAGCACCACTGACCACCCCCCCGACAGCGGCGCCCACGCCATCAAGAATGCCACCGCCCCCACCGCCCCCGCCAGCCCCGCCGGTGAACGGGTTGCTCACCGAGAGAGACGGAATGTTCGGAATGCTCGCGCCACCGATGCTGCCGGTGATCTGCCCGATCGTTGAGTTGAACGTGCTGATAAGCCCACTGAGCGCCGAGTCGATCGCACCGATCGCCTGGTTCAAGTCGGAGATCAGGCCATTGATGATCTCCTCAATGCCCTCCACCGCCGTGCCGGCAGCACTCTGAATTCCCGACCACACCGACGACCAGTGCGTCGCAAGCTCGGTGGCGGCAACCCCGAGGCCGATCAGAATCAGCCCCAATCCCGTGGAGCCGATCGCGACATCCATCGCGGTCGCCGCAGTGTCAGTTGCCGCGACCATCCCATCCTCGGCGGCAGTGACCTCCGCTTCCATCGCCGCGGCGCCCGGGCCGACCTTCGCAAAGCCGCCGTCCATGATGCCCACCGACGAGAGCACCCTCGCTGCCAGCGAACCGATGCCAGCGGCCATCGCCTTAGTAGCCCCGACGAACGCCACCGCCCGCGTGTACGCGAACGTTGCCACCGCCACGCCCAGCACACCCTCGATCACCGCCGCCAGCGTCTTCGCGACCGCCTGGTGCTTCTGCATCCACGCGATCACGCTCTGGATCGCCGTACCCACCGCCTCAAGCTTCGGGATCAGATAGGACCCGAACGCGTCCGCCAGCGCCTGCGTCGTCGCCTTCAACTGCTCAAGCTGCGTCGACAAGTTATGCGTCGCCGACTGCCAGTCGCCCTGGAAAGTGTTCGCACCCTGGCCGACCTGCAACGTCTTACTCCTCAGACGGTCAAGCTCGTCAAGGAGGATCTGCACGCCCGCGGACTGCCTGCCCCCGAACGCGCGCGTCAAGATCAGACCCGTCTCGTTCGCGGTCGCACCCGAGTCCTGAAGGTGAGTTTTCAGATCCTCGATCGCCCCGACGATCCCGCCCGAGCGCAGCGCCTGAGCAAGACTGCCGGCCTTCAAGCCGATCGACGCCAGCGCCTCCGCGCCCGCCTCCGAGGGCGCCTTCATGATCCGCAGCGTCGAAGCCATCAGCGTGCCCGCGTGAGCACCCCGAATGAAGTTGTCCCCCAAGGTCGCCAGCGCACCACCGAGCGACTGGATCGACACGCCAGCAAGATGCGCCTGGGCGAGCACGCCAGTGCCGAACGCCTCCGCGAGATCCTGCATCTTCATGTCGCCCGCGCCGACGATGGCGTTCATCGAACCCATCGCCTTCGAGTAGTTCTGAACGCCCTGAATGTTTGAGACGATCGCGGCCCCGAGCGCGTTCGTCACGTCCTCGAGGTTCGCGTTGCCGACCTTCGCGCCCTCGGCGGCCGTCCTGAGGATCCCGAGCTCGGTGGACACGCGCTGCGCGGGCGGAAGGGTCGCGTTGAGCTGCGAGGCCACGTGATACAAGCCCGCGGATAGCTGCTCCGGGCTCTGGCCCACCGCGCCAGCCATGTGCAGCACGCCCGAGGTCAGAGTGCCGATCGAAGACTGCGCCACGCCCGCCTGCGTGTGCAGCATCTCCATTGACTTCTGCAAGCTCGTCGCGCCCTTCACGCCCTCATAGGCGGCAGCAGCAAACGCAGCCATCCCAGCCGTCGACGGCTTCATCCCAAACGCCCCAGCGAACTTCTCGCTCAACCCCGTGGCCGCGGCCTTCGCCCGCTCCGCAGACGCCGCCTGCTCGTCAGCCGAAGCCCTCGCGGCATCCGCAGCCCGCTTCTGGGCGGCCTCCTGCTCGTCGGCGGAAGCCTTCACCGCGGCAGCCTCAGCGTCCGCCGCCGCCTTCGCCTCATCGGCGGCCTTGCGCATCGCCGCCTCATACTCGCCCTGGACGCTTACGGCACGATCGTAGGCAGCCTTCTGCGCGTCCACGCTAGCGCCCACCTGCTGCGCCGCCTCCGCGGCCGCCTCACCAGCGGCCCTCTGGGCGCGCGACATAGCCGCAGACTGCTCCGTGAACGCCGCAGCAGCCCGAGCCGCCGCAGCCGCCTGGTCATCGGCACTGGCGCCCACCGCGGCAGCCTGCTCGGCAGCCGAGCGTGCCGCCGCCTGCGCAGACAGTTGGATCTTCTCGGCAAGCTCAGCCGACGCGTCCGCAGCCGCCTTCTGAGCATCCGTGCTCGCCCGCGTGGACTGCTCATACTCCCGCTGGGCAGCAACCGCCTTGACGTAAGCGGCCTTCTGCTGGTCGACGCTCTCGCCCATCTGCCGGGCCGCCCCAGCGGCAGCATCCCCCGCGGCGCGCTGGGCCTTGGTGATCTGCGACGCCATCTCCACGAACGCCGCGGCGGCACGACCAGCGGCCGACTCCTGGTCGGCGGCAGAAGCGCCCATCTCCTCGGCCTGCTTCGCCGCGGCACGGCCAGCGTCCGCAGCCGAGCCCTGGATCTTCTTCGACGCGTCCTCGGCGACCACGCCGGAACGAACGAGACTCGCTTCAAGGTCGCGAGTATTTCCGATGAAGGCAACTTCTACGAGGGTGCTCTTCCCGGCCATCTACTCACCACCTCTCAGCGCAGCGCGAGCGGCCATCTCCAGCCACTTGCTGCGCGTCATGTTCCCGCGCGCGGCGTCTATTTCGGCCAACAGTCCAGGCGAGATTCGAATTGAGCGACGCCGGCTGTTTGACTGCTCTACAGGAGTCGCCCATCGGCAATTGCCCGGCTCGTAGTTCCCGTCTACGTCGATGCGATCCAGAGAGGTACCCGCAGGCGCGGCACCCATGTCCGCAAGGAAGGCCGCGAACCCTGCGGTCCACTCGTCGCATACTGAGATGCCACGACCACCCCAATACGGGTAATCCGCGTTACGCGGATTCGTGCACCGCTGAATCATGCCCACCCACGCGTGATACGTGGGCGTCATGCGCCCACCCCTAGAGTGGCCGTGGGTCGCGCGCGACCGACCCACATCCCGCTTCCAACAGCCGCACGACTTCACCTTACCGGACTTCAGCTCAACCCCAGGAGCAACCTTGGTCGCTCCACAGTCGCAGCGACACAGCCACGCAGAGTGGTGTCCAATTGTGCCCTCTCGCGCACATACCACCAGCCGTCCAAAGCGTTGACCCACCAGTTGCAAGGTTCTTACGCCTGCCCCCCCTCGATCGCTCTCATGACGGCCTCTGTCACCGCTGCCAGCAGCTTCTCCGAGACCTCGCCCTTCGCCGCCTCCGCGGCCGGCCCGAGGAACGGCCGTGCCGTCTGGTCGTACCAGTAGTCCCGATTGCCGAACAGGGGGTGCCGGAACTTGCCTGGCAGCCCGTGGTGCTCGTACGGGGCGGCGTCCGGTGCCGCCGGGCCCCCCGCGACGATCTTTACGGTGCCAGCGCGCGGCCTGATACGCATTGAGCCCGGAATGCGCGTCGACCATCCCGCGCGGGCTTGGGCCTCGGACATCACGGGAGCGGCCGCGGCGCGCATCGCCAGCCGGCACGCCTTCCACGCCTCCGGACTCGCCGCCCGGAGGTTCCGGGCGAGCCGCGACAACCCCGCCGTGTCCGCGACAATGGGAGAGCCGGTCGGGCTGACGTTAGATGCCACCGGCCCTCCCGTCGGCTATGGGATCCAGATGCCGGCCTCCTGCGCCTGCACCCGCATCTCCCGGCGATGGTCGATCCCCTGCAGGTAGATCAGAAAGTCGATGAACGAGCACTCGTCCACCTCCCTGGCCGACAGCCCGCAGATGTCCGCGAGGTCGAACAGGTAGGTATTGCGAAGCTCGTCGATGTCCTGATCTAGGCGGGGGTTGCGTCGCTGCCGGAAGAGTCCGGCGTAGGCCCCGCCTCCGGGAGCACGGGCTCGGGATCGAGCTCGTCGTCATCATCGTCCGCCGCCATAACCTCGCTGACCGCGAAGTCGAGGTTCTGCGGGGTGCGGATGTTCCGCCCCGAGGCACGCAGCACGATCCAGATCGCGCACGCCCACGCGTCAGCGTCACCCTCGATCAGGAGCTGAACAAACGACAGGTACTTGCCGTACGCGGGCCCGAACCAGCTCTTCATCTGGCGCAGAACCCCAACGGTGATGTCCGTGCGCGCGAGAGTGTACTTCTCGCCCTCGTACGTGATCCGCCAGAGATCCGTGTCCTTGGCTGCCATCTACAGCGTCGAGTCTGCGGTGACGAGCGTCGCCGACAGCGGGCTGTCGTTCGACGGGTCGGTGAGAACACTGAACGCCAGCGTGGCGGTCACGATGTCAGGCCCCGCGAGCTCCGGCGTGCCGCCCGAGTCGATGAAGCACTCGCACGGGTTCAGGGTCAGCATGTTGTACTGGCCCGACGTTCCGATCTGCGGGCCGGTGAACTGCGCGACGATCGACGGGACCGGCAGCTGAGTGTGCATCAGATCCCACAGCACCGCCTTGTTCGTCGGCAGAAGGTCGACATCCATGCTACCCGTGATCTTCGTCACGCCGCTGGTGGTCGGCTCGTCCTTGTAGCTGCCGCCGACATAGATGCGATCGACCTTCAGGATGCGCTCGATGCTGAACGAGAACTTACGCACCCCGTCCACGAACACCTCAGAGCCACGCGCCCCGGCCTTGAACTGCATGCCGAACGCGGTGAAGATGGCAGTGCTTGCCGTGTAGGACGGGGTGAAGGCGGCGCTTGCCTCCTCCTTGTACTGCGAGTCGATCGACAGGTCCAGCATCAGCGGGTTCTGCAGGTCGATCGAGAACGTAGCCTTGGTGATCTTGCACCCGTGGAACGTCTCGCAGTGGATGTTCCCGCCCGTGTCCGGCACGAGGTTCTGGAGGGTCATGTAGTTCTGACCGTCCGGCACCCCGTAGTTGCACGCGATCTGGTAGGCGGGCGTGCTGCCGACCTGCGTCAGCGACGCGTTCGACCCCATGATGTTCTTGAGCAGCAGCGCCATCCCGGAGTTCAGGAACTCCATATTGACGTCGCCCTTGGCGTCGTACCACATCGGGACACGACGGGAGCCGAGGTCGACCGTGCGCCCGTAGGCAAGCCCGGTGCCCTGCGCGATGTGCGGAACCTCCTGAAGCTTCGCGGAGCGAACCTCAAGGGCCCTGGTGGGGGACACGAACGTCCCGTACGTAGACTCGGCGGCGATGCCTACTGCACCGCCCAACCCTCCTGCGATCCCGGCCATTTAGGCGGTACCTCCTTCGGCCGACGCTGCCGGCGCTTGAGTGTCGATATGCCCGACCACCTGGCCGGCCTGACTCACTACATCTCCGTTGTCCAGCACGCGCACGTCGGGACCCAGGCCAGGGGGGGGCTCGCGGGCCACCTCCGGGCCGTGGGCGGCCTCCGGGGCCCTGGGCGAGGATTCCCCTTCGACCTCATCGTCGCGCCGCCAGGGAGGCCCGTACGAGCCCGGATCATCCACTTCGATCCACTCGCCCGGCATTATGACTCCATCGCCCCAGCGCCCAGCCGGGACGAGCGGCTGCGTGCCGCCGTTGTACAACCGTGTCCCCACGTGGGGCTCCTTTCAGGAGGGAATGCAGCCGTGACTATTGCCGCAGCCAAGATGACGCACCGACCTCTCATGACGGTGCATGTGCTCCCCACTGCCGGGCAGCACGACGCCCTGCAACCACGCGTCGAGCCTGCACCAGTGCCGAGCGGGGTGGTTCATGTCCCGCATCGTCCCCACGCGGCGCATCGCATCCGGGTTGCGGGCGATCAGCTCTTCGCCGAACTTGGCGCAGCCAAGGCCGTAGTGGCGCTCATGCGTGCCGTACCGGTACGGGAAGGCGCACCACTCGTACGGGCAGGCGTCCAGCTCCTCGAGCGCGGTCGCATGCACCACCATGTCATGCTCGATCACAGTGAAGGTTGCGCCATCCGCCCAGTACTCGAACAGCAGATCGAAGTAGGCTCGCGGCGAGATCGAAACGTCAACGCCGTACACCGGCCAGCCCGTGGCCTCCAAGGCGTCCCGCACGCGATCATCGACGTCGCCGGCCACGGGCATTATCACCCGCACAGCTCGGGCCACCTGTTGTCATGCGGCCAGCCCGGCAGCAGGTCGACCACGCGAGGATGGTTGATCCCGATCCACTGCTCGGCCTGCCACCGCGGCGCGTCCTTGCACGGCGGGAGGGTTCGCAGGTAGTCGCAGCGCGCCATCCAGAAGTTCCCCCCGAAGAAGCCCGAGCCATCCGCCGGCACGGTCATCGTCCCGAACATGCCGGGATACTCGGCCTCGGTCAGCCAGTGGCACCCCACGGCGTCGTGGTCCTCGAGGAGGGCTAGGTTTTCGCGCCAGCGAGCCACCACGCGGGCTGTCATGGAACGACGCCAACGGTCACGAAAGGGCTCGACGGTCGCGGCGCCCTTCGTGTGGGCGTAGAGCACCACCCCATCGTTCTCAAGCGCGTAGTCGCGAACGAGGTTGATCGTCGGCGCTTCGGACGTCGCCCGGGACCAGTTCACCACGACCTCGGCCGGGAAGCCGCTCTGGGCGCAAGCCTGCCCGAACTCGAAGTGCGGCCGCTCCCACGCCCCGTCCAGCCACGCGTGGTAGAACGCCCGGACGTCAGGCAACCGTGATCCGGGACTTGAACGAGTAGCAGAACTCCACGACCCCAGCGAAGCCACTCCCGGTCGGCACGCCCGTGTAGTCAGCGCACTCCGGAAGCATCCGCTCCAGCGTTGCCGGCGCCGAAGCGCCCAAGATCGCGCTGCCCGGGCCACCGAGGCTCCCGTTGCCACCGCTGTAGTTGACGAACGTCGCCATCACGACGTCCTGATACAGGCTCCACGTATCTGCCAGCGCCGACGCCGGATCGAAGCTGCCGAGGTACGCCGTGGCGTAGCCCCAAAGCTCGAACGTCTCATACTGGTTCAGCGACCCCAGAGAGGCAGGCTCGAAGGAGTGGTTCCGGATACCCGGCTGCCCGTCCGGGGAGCCGCCGAGCAGCACGTACGAGTTCGGCTCGTCCTGCTGGAGCGCTTGGGCGAACACGGAGATCGGAGGGTTCTGCGCCTGTCCCGCCGCGGCGAGCAGCGAGTAGAACGCCGCGAACGCCCCCGGGACCGTGCTGACAAGGCGACTCACCCCATGCCTACCTGCGCGTACTGCTCAAGCAGCGGGCGCATCATCGCCGGCATCACAGAACCCCAGAACTGCGACGGGTCGGGCCTATTCCACTCGTCCTGGCCCGACGGGCGGCTGCGCGAGTGCTGCTGCGTGTTGTCCCAATACCACTTGATGGCCTCCTTCGTGGCGAGCTGGACGCTCTTGGGGACCGGGTTGAATCCCGCATCCCACTCCACGATGACGTTCCCCGAGCCGGGGAACCACGGCTTGGGGATCAAGCCTTGGAACACGCGCGTCAAGCGGCCGGTGCGATACTCGCACTGCCAGCCGTCGACCTGGCTCGTCGGCGTCTGCTCCGTCAGAACGTGCGGGCCGGAGTAGCCCCAATACTCGGTGACGGAGATAACCTCGAGCACCGGGACGTACGGCAGCATGAGATACGAGCCCTTCCAGCCCGAGTTGCCGTCGAACTTGAACTCGAACCGCGTCTTCGCGAGCGGCCGGCCGGCCTCGAGCTGGACCCACTCTGAGATGCCGTCGATCAGGTCCTGCAGGACGACATCGCGGCTCGTGTCAGAGCTCGGCACATTCAAAAAGGGCTTGAGATCGTTCTGCAAATCCAGGAACGATCCCCACTGCGTCGACAGGGCGTTGCTGTTGAAGCTCACTGGTGCCCCTCCTCGGCCACGAGGGCACGGAGCTCTCGCAGCATCTCCGAGTGCCGCTCGGCGATCTCTTCCCGGTGGCGCGCGTCCGCTTCCGCCGTCAGCCTCTCGCGATCCGCTTGACGCGTCTGCGCCAGCAGGATCAGCGGCGCCGCGTAGGCCGCCTGCGTGCTGAACAGCAGGTTGAGCAGGATGAACGGATACGGGTCGAATCGCAGCGCGACCGCCGCCCCGTTGACCGCGATCCACGCGATGACGACGCCCGTCTGCGCCACAATGAACCGCGGCGTGCCGAAGAGCCGGGCGAACCGCTCAGCCGCGCAGCCGAACCGGTCCGACCCGAACGGGCTCGTGTCGTGGCGATGGTGTCGCGCGCTCATTGGATCTGCTCCGCGCCCGGCAGCAGCGTCCCGAGGTCGACCGTCCCCGGCCCTGGGGGCACCGTGATGAGATACGACTCCTCGGTGGCGCCGGCCACGCGCACGTCGATGCGCCACTGCGAGTCCGTGGGCGTCGTCCCCGGGTCGGCATTCGAGGTCAGCGCCTGACTGATCGCGCCACTGCCGTTGAGGTTCACGCTGACCTCGGATGCCGGCACGATGCTGACACCACCGTTCGTGATCCTCTTGGTGAGCGCGCAGGTGATAGAGCCGCTAGCGGGCGTCAGATCCGCGTTGGCCCACTGGTGCGTGATAATCGTCTGACTGAAGCTCATCGGCGGACCTCCATCTCGGGCGCAGCCGTCGTTTCGACAAGCTCCGCGCCTCGACGCCGCACGGCCCTGCTGGCCGGCCGCGAGGTCGTGGTCTGATACACGGCCGACCTGTGGCGACAGGGCGCAGGGCGCCCGATACTCCACAGCGTTTCGCCACACTTGGCGCAGCGCCACAAGTACTGAAGTCGCATCGGCACCCCCTAGGCCTGCAGCCCGTCTTTGTAGCTTGAGCCCTCGCAGCCGCCCTTGGCGTGTGCCAGGTAGTAGGCGCGCTCGGCGCGCTCCTCGTCCGTAGCTGGCTCGTACCACGGCATGTGCCGCGCCTGGTACGGCCACCCCGTGCGCAGCGCGTGATATCCGAACGCGCCTCCGGGCGGGTACAGGGCGAACGTCGTGTCCGACAGCGAGTCGAACACCCCCGGGGCAAGCCTGCCGCGCCAGCTGTCGCCAGGCCACGGATCCAGCAGCTGCCGCTCCCACGGAAGGCACCCGAGATCCCCGGGTACGTCGCCCAAGTACAGGCCGAGCGCCGCCTTCGGGCCGCCGTAGCGCAGCAGGAGATCGTGCAGGTACCGAACCGCATCGTGCGGGCAGTCGTCCAAGGGAACCACGTCGGGGTCCGTCAGCACGAACCACTCGTCGCGTGGGGCCAGCCCGGCGTGCCAGAGCGCCCGCGAGCCCAAGTTCTTCCCCAAGCAGACGACATCGTGCGGCGTCGAGCGCAGGTACTCCACGACGGGCTCGTACGTGCTCGCGTTGTCCAGCAGGACGATCCGCTGGTGCCCGGCGCGCTCAAGCCACGCGACCAGTCGGCACAGGTCCACGACACGATCCCGCACCGTGATGAACACGGGCGGGTCAATCGAGCTGATCATAGATCCAGCGGTAAGTCCCCTGAAGCCCCTCTGCCAGCGTGATCGAGGGCTCCCAGCCTAGGGTCGATCGGATCAGCGTGTTGTCACTAGCCCGCCCACGGACGCCCTCGGGGCCATCCACGTAGCGACGGCGAACCTTGATCCCGGCGATCGCCTCGACGGCATCCACGAGTTGATTGATCGAAACGAGTTCCGAGCTGCCGAGGTTGATCGGCTCGGACATGGACGAGCGCATGATGCGCAGGATGCCCTCCACGCAGTCGTCAACGTGCATGAAGGAGCGCGTCTGCTCGCCGTCGCCCCAGATCTCGATCTCGTGATGGCCGGAGCGCTGCGCTTGGGCGATCTTGCGGCAGATCGCGGCCGGGGCCTTCTCGCGTCCGCCGGCCCAGGTTCCCATCGGGCCGTAACAGTTGTGCAGGCGCGCGACGCGCGTCGCCAGCCCATAGTCCTCCGCGAAGTGACGGCACAGTCGCTCGGAGAACAGCTTCTCCCAGCCGTACCCGTCCTCGCAATCGGCCGGGTAAGCATCTGCCTCCTTCAGCCCCTCCGCGCCCGGCTGGGCCTGACGATAGGCGGGATAGACGCACGCGCTACTGCTGTAGAAGTAGCGGTCGACGCCCCAGCGCCAAGCCCGCTGCAGCAGGTTCGTGTTGATCGACACGGACAGCATGCAATCGGCCCTATGGGCCGCGATGTAGCCCATGCCGCCCATATCGCACGCAAGGTTGTAGACCGCATCGATCCCGCGCACAGAGCCGACGAATGCCATCGGATCCCGAAGGTCACAGAGCGACACGCTTTGAGCATCGGCATACGTCTGCCACCACGCAGCCCACGGCTTGATGTCAACCGCGCGGACCTCCTTGCCGTCGGCCAGCAGCCGCTCCACCAGGTGGCCCCCGATGAAGCCGCCCGCGCCGCAGACGAGAATCACCGCATGACCGCCCGCAGCCTTGCCACGTCCTGCTCGCGCAGTTGCTGCATCTCAGTGCTCGCGTAGCGCTCCGCATTTCGGTCGCGGACGCACCGCTCTCGGTTCTGCCGGTAGGTATCGTCCTCCGGCACCCCCAAGCTCGGATCGTCGGGGTGCAGGTGCTGGATCCTGAGTTCCGGGATGTAGTGGCGCCGCCCCACCGCGTCGCCGAGGTAGTTCATCCACGTGTCGTTCCAGTCCTGACTAAAGAACTCGACGGTCGCGCCGCCCAGGGCATCCGTCCACTGGCGGGAGAGGAAGGGGTGGCTCGCGTGCGCCTGGTTGCGAAAGCCGTCGGGGCCGTACACGAGCGCGATACCGTCCGGGTACCGAGCGAACGCATGCTCGACCATCTCGTCCCAGCCCGACGCCCGGAACACGCAGTCGTCGCCGAACATGCCGAAGATGCTCCCATTGGCGGCACGCCACGCATCGTTCCAGCGCTTGCACGGGATTACGCGCGGGGCCACGAGCAGCCAATGGCTCGTCATCTCGGCGCACTCGTTGCACTGGATCACTGCGTCAAAGGACTCGACGTCGTCATCGTCCACGCACCACACGACCTCCACTAGGGCAGATGCGGTCGCCTCGACGCTCTCCGCGAACCTACGGATATTGTGAGGGCGCCCACGCGTCGGAACGAGCAGCGAGATCACGTGCGGCGCCGATCCGACCACCCCGACTCACCGGGCCCCGGGTGACAATGCAGTGCCGCGACGAGCCGCAGGCGACGCTGGCGCTCCAGGCCCTCGGCCTTGAGCTGCGCTAGGCGCTTGCGATTGAACTCCCGCTGGACGGCGCCCACCTTCGGGTCCATCCGATCGTAAATGTCGCTCATCGGTGATAGTGCTCCACCGCGGGCCAATGCACATGCCAAGGCCCGCGGACTGTCGCGTTCACGGTCCCCTCAACCTCCCACCACGGACAGCGTTCAAGCGGGGCGACGCGTGCCGAAGGCACGATCTTGCAGAAGCCCACGCCCGAGAACTCGGCCCACTCCTCGCCCTCGCTACCCCACGCCACCGTCAACGTGGCCGCGTTCGCCACCGCGCCGTGCGCCCAGCACTCCCGCGGCAGATGCATGCGGTAAGCGTGAGTGCAGAGCGGATGGTCGCAGGCCACGAGTTCGCGCGCGAGCCGATCGGAATACTCCATGTCGTGCTCAACGTTCACGATCACGCAGTCCTCGCCCCACACTCGGGAGAGCTCTTCGCCGTACGCGTACTCATCATGCCAGCGCGCAGGAACGAACCGGCACACCAATGGATCACGCAAAGCGCACGGGCGGGAATCGAACCCAAGCCCAAGGCCGTAGCCGACCTCGCCGCCCCAGCGGCGCGCGCACTATCCCCTCGACCGCCAAGCCGGGGATAAGCCTACCTACTGCTAGTCGACGTAGTTGATCGCCGACATGCCCGAACCATTGATCGAGGTGACCGCGCCGTTGTAGTTGACCAGAACGGTCGCGTACGAGTAGCGCTGCAGAATCGTCTCGAGATTCGTAGCAAGCGTCTGCGGAAGAACGCGGTTGATCGCGTTACCCTCGTAGACCTCAACCTCGGCCAGGCACCCGATGAGCGCCTGATCGTAGTTCAACGTGCCGCCCGTGGTCGGCAGGTTGGCATCGGTGAACACCGGAAGCCCGTTGAACCGGGTGCCCGTGTAGCCCTCAATGCCAGCGTCACCGTTCCCGCTGTTCGCCAGCGCGTTGAACGGTCCCGCGTAGTCCGGCACGACAACCGGCCGGCCCTGCGCATCCGACCACGCAGCGATGAACTCGTAGCGCGCCGGATCGAGGAACAGGTGCGTCGGGTTCAGAACGGTGCCGATCAACTTGCGCATCGCGGCCTTCGCCTTGCTGACCTGGCCATAGAAGCCACCCGAGCCGGGCAGGCTGCCCGACGGCGGGGTCAGCGTGAACACGCCACCGTTGCCCGTCCACGCCTGCGACGTGGCATTCGCCAACGCCTGCGCGAGAACGTACTTGTCGAACTTGGGATCGTAGTCGCGCTTGAGCTGATCCTCGCACATGACATCGAACCGGTAGTCCGGCGCCATGCGATCGAGCACCACCTGGGACAGCGTGACCTCGCCAGCGAAGATCGCCAGCGTCGCCACCGCGTACCCGGCGCTCGGATCAACCTCGGTAACAACCCCGGCCTCAGTGAACTGAGCCACGCCAGCCGGCCCGGTCACCTGCGGCTTGTAGATTGCCATGCCGTAGTCAGGCAGCGGAGCCTTGAAGCACTGGTCCGCGAACGCCCGGCCGTACTCACGGTACGGGATGTACGGGGTAGCGAAGATCGGCGTCACGAACGACGCCGCACCACCACCCGCCGCCGACGCGGTAGCGCCACCGCCAGTCGTTACCGCACGCGACTCGACGCCGTCCTTCAGCTCCCGAGCCAGCTTCCCGCGCTGGCGAACCTCCGCCATCACGTTGTGCGTGAACTCAACAGACGAGTCCCGGTAGATCTCGCGAAGCTGCCGCTCCGCGTCCTTGCCGAACGCGGTCGCCGAGGCGATCTCACGCTCCACCTGATCGGACCACTTCAGCATGCGCTCCTGCGCACCGCGATACCGCGGATCGATCGCAGTGCGCCGATCCAGGGTGATGAAGTCCGCGTAGAACGAGTTCGGCGAGCCCGGCCCATAGACCATCGGCTCGTCCTCGACGCTCACGTCCGCAGCCACGCCACCCGTCACCAGCTTCCGAGCCTCGACAATCATCTTCTGATTGCGGACCTCGGCGCTGACCCTCTCGATCTCGGAGTCCAGCTCCTTGATCTCGCCTAGGAGCTCGGTGCTCCGGGACTCCTGCTCGTCGCTGAGGGACTCGCGCTCCTCGCCCGTTTCCGGGTCGCGGAGGATGCCCTCGAGTTCCTGGCCGGCGCTATCGCGCTTCGCCAGGAGCGCCTTCAGCGGGTTCAAGAACCCACTCCTTTCATTGTGGTGTATGTGAACACCACGCCTCCCGGACCATCCGCGAGCGGTACTGTTCGCCTTGGCCTGAGCGAACTCCCGGACCTCGTGAATGCGGTACTGCGAGGCTTCGCCTCTTCGTACGTAAGTACTGCGAGGCACCCCGCTTCGCGGGGATTTGTCGGGCCCTACAGGACCCGCAGCTTGTGCGCCTCCGCACGGATGCGAAGCGCGGTCAAAGTCTTGGACCGACTGTCGGCGTGACCATCCTTCGACTGCGCGACGATGGCCTTGTCGATCGCCGCCTCGGCGGCGCTGATGGCTTCCATCACGGCCTTGTCGTCCGGGTCGGTCGCGTTGTCCGGATCGGCGAGCTGTCTCGCCTTCACTTGGGCGATCTGGGCCTTGAGGTCCTTCAGCCCCCAAGCGATGCCATGATCCTCGGGAGTGGGATCGTCGCGACGCTCAGCCGCCACCGGCTCGTCGTCGCGGATCTTCTCGCCCGGATCCTCTTGACGAAGGCTGCCGCTCAGGTCACCCGAGCCGTCAGCCGCGTCCGTGGACGAACCCTCGCCATTTTCGACGTCACCCCCGACCGAGGCATCCTCGTTCAACGTGCCAGCCGCGTCCGGCTCGGCACTGTCGTCGGCCTCGATCAGGCTCGAAGGATCGAAGCCCGATGCCGAAAGGACGGTATGGATCGCCTTCGCGGCCTCCACGATCTTGCCCTGATTCGTGTCCGAGAGCACCTTGCCCGCACGAACGTCCGCGTACAGGCGCCGGACGCGCGCTCGCGACTCGACGGGCATCTCCATCGCCATGCGCTGCGCAACCGCGAGATTCGTGCTTGGCGAGCACGGGTAAGTCACCCCGCTCACGTCCAGCAGGTTGTCCAGCTTGTACACGTCCCGGGTTTCAAGCGTCCCGTTGTCGCCCCACTCGTCAAGGCTGACGACCATGCCGACGGACATCTGGTTCATGTCGCCCCGCTCGACGGCGATCGCGAAGTCGTTCGCGAGATGCTGCCGGGCGTCCAGTCGAGCCTCAATGTTCAGCGACCGGGGCGTGTCGGCAAGGGTGAGCGTCCGCGCGGTGGTGCGCGCCATCGCCAGCCCCTCGTGGTTGAGCAGCAGCCGGCAGTCCACCCCGCGATTGAGCAGGTCGGCGACGCATCCGGGCATCATGCGCTCCTCGAACTCGCCGAAGATGTCCCGGACGACGTACGGGGAGTCGTACACGATGGCGGAGCCGGTGATGATGATCTCGTCGGAGTCCCGGACGCTGCGAACCTCAAGGTCAGTGGCGTTGTAATGCCGGACCTCGGGTATGAGCGGGACGGCCCGGTGGCGCTCCTTGCGCCCAGGCTTCCGAGCCCTCAGCGGCGTCCGCTGCTCGGGAGCCGAGCCGTCGTTCGCAAGCGAACCAGTGCCGTTGCAATCCGGGCACTTGCGGTTGCCGTCCATGATCTTCCCGGTGCCATCGCACGTCGAGCAGTCCTTCGCCTGCGCTCGCGAGTCGTCGTCACTGGGCATCTTCAGCCCGAGCGCCTTGACGCGCTTCTTGATATGCGCGACCACGGATGCCTCGGCGTGGTCGCCGTTGTTACGCAGCCTCCAAGCGTTCTCGGCGTCCGCCTGGCTGTAGATCGGGAAGCTGCCGTCGCTGAGGGCCGCGCCCTCCTTGGCGGCCTTGTCCCGCTCGGCCTGCGTGTAGTCCTTGCGCGGCTCGACGTTCTCGGCCACGTCCTGTGTCTGGGTACGGATCGTGACCTCCTCGGTCAACTCTACGTCAAGGCGAGCAGCAACGACTTCTCGTCGTCGCGCTCAAGTTCCCAATCCAGCGCCTCTCGCCTGCGCCGCAGGCGGATCGTCGTCAGCCTCATCCACAGGCGAGCCGGACGAGGACTGCGGAGCCTGCGAACCCGTCTGGCCAGGCGCCACGTTCGAAGCGAACGGCGCGATCACATCGTCACCGCCATCCACGGGCGCCCACCCGAGCTCCCGGGTACGGACATCGTTGATCGACGCCGCCTGCGTCATCCGCAGCGCCTGGATCTTGATCGCCTGGAACTGCGCGTCCGGCTTCGACAACTGCTGCTCATCGAAGCAGGCGAACTGTCCAGCCGGCAGCAACGCCGAATACACTTCCTCAAGCGGCACGATGTACCCCGACAGGGTGTCCAGCTGGAAGCCGATCGCCTCCTCCTGCCGGGCATGCGGAGGCATTGGCGACTGGCGCTGGAGCGCGTTCGGCATCCGCGACTGCGGGATACCGAACCACGCGCCGATCACCTGGCGGGCATACTCAAGCGTTTGCAGGTACTGCGCCTCGTCGGGCGTGTTCAAGGCCTTCGTGGCCTTCACGCCCGAGTCCAGCACGAGTGGAAGGTGCGCTTGCGACAGGCCACTATGCTCGATAAGGAACTTCTGGGCGATCCGGTCGATCTCGTCCTTGCCGAGCTTCTGGTCGGTCGACAGGATGAACGACGGGGACGCGCCCTGGCTGAACCAGGTCGAGCCGAACTCGTAGGCGGCCATCGCTAGCGCGCCGGCAACCCCCGCGTAGTCGGTCGGGTTGAGCGCTCGGCGCGCGCCCGGCAGCGACTTCATCGGAACGTGAACCACGTTCCACAAGTCCAGTACCTGACGGTTATTGCTGCTGCCGTAGAGGTACTGCACTTGGCCATCGTCAATCTTCACTTCCATGAACGCGGGGTGCAGCACCTCTATCGTCCGTGGACGCTCAAGGCGATCGCGATCGAGGATGTACCAGAACGCCTCGCCGAACAGCGCCATCGACCAGATCGTCCGGTCGATGCCGGTGCACTGCATCATCGACCCGCCGATGCCACCGAGGTTCCCCCCACCGAACGTGTTCGTCAGGATCGCCGGCTGTTGGCGCAGGAACTGGCGATAGACCACGTTGTCCTGCGAATAGCCCTCCGCGTACGCCCGGAGGTTGCCCATCTTGATGATGTTGTTCGAGATGATCCGCAGCGCCGTGTAAACCACGTCAACCTGCAGAAGCGTGTGCGGGGTGACAAGCACACCAGCCCGCGCCATATTGTTCCAGCCGTGCGGCGGGATGGCGTGAGGGTCCGCGTACGCGTAGCCGTTGCCATAGTTCATGCCCGCGAGGTTGCGCTGCTCAACGGCAGCGCCAGCCCGGGCCTCCCGAAGTCGCGCGAGCGTCAAGACTCCTCCCGCCCGCGACGGCGCAGCCGAGAAGGCCACCGCAGCCAGCCGGGGCGCACGGGCGCGAAATCATGCCCCGCCCAGCACTGCGCCTCGTACATGAGACAAGCCCCCGCAACCACGAGAGCGGGCCAAGGGCGGCCGGTGGCGAGAAAGGCAGCCGCCGTGAAGGCAGCGCCGGCAAGCCACTCGAGGATGTCTCCTACCTTCACGGCTCACCACCCTCTTGAGATTCGGCGGACACGACGAGGGCGCCGGCCAGCAGTGGCGCGGTTACAACGCGCATGGCTGGGGCCGAGGTAGCCCGTCCGATCCTGCGTGTGATCGAGGTCCCAAGGCTCGCCGGGCCAGATCGGCCGTTTGCAGCGGGCGCACATGACACCGCCCGCGGCCACGATCGGGATCCACCGCTTGCGGAGACGCTGGTGCTCGCCACCGTAGCCCCGGTCCCCGGTCTTGCGCTGCACGCCGCGGCGTGGGCGAGCTCTCACTCGTCCGACGTGGTCGCCTTCACGTGATGCCACCGCAGAATCTCAGAGCGCACCAGATCCGATTCGATCGGCGAGAACAGCTCGCGCGAGTCCATCGCCGCGACAGCCACCCCGAGCATGCCCGCCAGCGCATCCCCGGCCTTGACAAGCTCGCGCTCGGCCTCGGTGCTCACCGGCGCCACCGTTTGAACGCTGCCCACCATCCCGGCCGCTCCTCGGGCCGCGGAGCAAACGCGCGAGCGCGAATAGCCGCATACCTGAGCAGGTCGGCGTACTCGGCCTCGTGCGCCCGCTCGATATCGTCAAGGATCGACGTCGGCGACGCCGGAGCGGCCGACCGAGCCTGATGGCGGAACGAGGGCGGCAGATTCATCACAGCCCCACAGTGGGCGCTGGGGTACTCGTGAAGGGCCCAGCGTTCCGCGGCACCTCCTCAACGGGAATGAACCGCTGCTGGCCCGAGGGCGGCAGCACCGGAACGACAGGGATCTGCCGCACGATCGGCCTCTCCGTGTTCGTTCGGGCCGCCTCAAGGCACTTCGCGTACACGCGACGGAACTTGGGCGAACCCTTCCACCCCGTCAGCAGGGCCAGCGAGCCCCCGTTGGCCGCCAGCGCGCGGTCATGCTCAGTGCCGCTCGCCAGGTCGCCCAGGAACCCCAGGGCCGCCCGGTATCCGGCGACGTCGAAGCCGAAGTCCGACGCCAGCAGCCCGTACGGGTTCGGGATGTCAAACCCGCTGGAGAGATCCACGTCGGGCGGCTACGGCCGGGACGGCTTCGGGCCCGGGCTCGGACCCTTCTCGGGACCCATCCTGCTCGAATCGGGCTTGAACGCCGTCGAACCCTTCACGGCCGTGGCCGCCTCAATGGCGGCGGCTGGCTGGCCAGCGTCAACATGCGGCGCGTGAGGAGCCACCACGTGGCCGTCGGCGCGCAGGTTCGCCTCGTGGTCCTCGATCTGATTGCGCAGCTCGGCCTCGCGGCCCACGCGCTCCAATAGCTGCTGCTCAGCTCTTGCGACGTGCTTCCTCAGCTCGCCACGCAGCCGCTCGGTCTTCTCCATGTGCTCGCCCAGCTCGGAGATGAGCTGGTCAAGATGCTCTCGGATCACGGTTCCTCCCGTGCTCGTGGTTGCAAGTCCTACGTCTCGTCACCCCACGCTCCCAGCCAGAACGAGCACGCCAAGGTGAACGCCACCAAGGGGCTGATATCCACTCCGGACTGCGCCCGACTCCAAGCCCACCCGTCACCGAGGCGCCGCTGCCCAGCGCCAACCAGTGCAGCGGTCAGCTCGGGCTCGCCGCGATGCCAAGCACGCTGCTGCTGAATCAGTCGCAGCCAGAACGCGCACGCAGGAGGCACTTCGCTCGTCTTCAGCGCGATCACCCGGTCAAAGCCGGCGATGCGCTCAATCTCGGGCAGCATGTGTCGACATGCGCGCTCGTCCACGACGACATGGGGACGATCAAACCGGGCCACCTGGTCCGCAAGGGCCGGCAGAAGCCAGTCCGTCCGATCGCCGGCCTCAAGCACGCCGCCCTGTAGCCCCTTCGGGCCACCCTGCGGCCCATCGTCAATCTCGCCGACGGCCACAAGCGCGGCATGGGCGTCCTGACGGTCAATGTCCAGCCCCAGGACCACCCAGGGCGGCCTAGGAGCCTCCGGCCGGGCGAGCAGGTTCCAGTGGTCGATCGGCACGATCGGGTCGCCGAGTGCCGTCACCCACTGGTTGAGGAACGCGCGACGGAACTCGCTCCGGGTCATCGACTCAAACGCCGCCCGGATCGTGTCCTCGTCCACCGTGTACCCCAGCGCCGGCATGCACGCCCGCCACGTCGCAGGGTCCCCCGGGTCGGCATCCTGCGGCGCCGAATACTCGAAGTAGCAGGTGCCCTCCGTCAAGCCCTCGTCGACAGCGGCACGGCCTCGCTCAGTCTTCGCCAGCAGGTAGGTGCTGAACGACGGCACCCCCACGGTAGAGACGATCCAGAACTGCGCCCCGAGCATGCCAGGGCGGTTCCGGGTCATCGTCGCGGGCCGTAGCGCCTGCTCAATGCGATCGTCCTGGTAGGCGAACGCCTCGTCCACGATCGCGGTGTCGACCACCTGCCCGTGACCAGCCTTCACCGTGCTCGCCGCGATGCTCTGGTGAGAGCCGTTCGGGAACCACCAGCCCTCGTCGCCCGGCGCTAGGCGGACACGCACCGATGAGCCGATCGCCGATCCCTCGACCACAGGGGACCAGTTATTGACCCACTGCTTGCGGGCATCAAGCGCGCTCTGCGCGCAGTAGACGACATGCTGGTTCGCGGCCACGATGCAGCGCGTCAAGATCAGCGAGAGGATCAGTGTGCTCTTGCCCGACTGCCGGGGCGTTATCAGCCCCACGTCGCGGTACACGAGACGCCCGCTGTCGTCTAGCTCAAGCGCCACGTCGGCAACCTCGCGCTGCCAGGGCATGAAAGGCTGCCCGAGCAGCTTGCTGATCCTGTGGGCGGCCCCTCCGAGCGTCCGGCGCGATGGGGTCCTCGACGTCGCCCATCGTGGCGCTCCGGTCACGCTTCCAGCAGCGCGCGGGTCAGCTCTTCAAAGCCCGAACTCTGCCCGAGGCGCTGCGTCATCGCGTCCAGCTCCTTCGCGGCGGCCACGCCGGCCGAGGCCATCACGCCCACGGTCGCCCTGCGGCCCTTGTCGGCCGTGACGGCGTAGGTCAGCATCGTCTCGGCAACCAAGGAGCGGGTTTCGTCGAGCTCGCCCCAAGTGGCGATCAGGGCGCGCGCGGAGCGCTCTGTGGGACCCGGCCCATCCTTCGCGGCGTTGATCCAGCGATAGACCGTCGCCTTGTTTACCTCAAAGTGGGCAGCGATATCGTCAATGTCTCGGCCCGCGTCACGCATCGCAAGGGCCTCAGCGCGCTGGTCGGGCATGCTGCCTCCTCCAAGGCGCTCCCCTGTTGCAGGAGCGGTGCTCAGGCCCGGCGTGGGCGGTCCTGTCGAAGTCGTTGTGCCCCAGGTCCCACGGCTCCATCGGAAGGATGGGAGAGCCGCACCTCCAGCACCGGACGCCCCCCGCCCTCACGGTCGCCAGCCACTGCCTGCGAAGCTTCGCGTGCTCCCGCCCGTATCCCCGCTCGGCCGTGCTGAGCACGTGCGGTTGGCGAGGACGGCCACGACGACGAAGGCGTGCCTTGGCGCTGCACACATTGCAGTACCAGTGCCTAGACGATGCAGCGGGGTTGCTGCAGGCAACGCACGGCCGTGTCGCAGGACGCATGCCACCCGGCGCGCACCCGGGGCACCGCTTCCGTGCCTTCGTGACACGAACATGCTCAAAGGTCCCGCCGCAATCAACGCAGACGTAGACGTGCGTTCGGCGAACGTAGACGTGAGTCTTGCGCATCGCGGCCCTCCCTCGTCACGCCTGCGCAACGCATCGGTTGCGGATGCTCGCGCGGCCTTCGCTGAACTATTTGCAACCTTCTGGTTGCCCGTCGGCCGATCGCCACGCAACGCAACCCAGCGATTGCGCAAATCGCCATATGGGCCAACGTGCGCGAAAGTTCGACTGGGGTCCTCGCCTTACCCGAAAGGGATTTCTTACCCCCCCCGGGGGTTGTGTGAGCCCCGCCGTCGCCCTCCTGGCACCATGCCCGAGCCCTCCTACCCCTAGCGAACTTGACGCCGCAGGGTGCGCTCTATCGCTAGGGGTGCTTGCATCCCGGCTTGGATGGTGGCCGGCATGTGCAGCCCGTTGTCGTGGAGGTGTGCTCGCATCGCCTCGTCTAGGTGTGAGATCCCGTTGGATGCTCTCACGAGCTGGCACTCCCAGGTGACCCGAATGGCCGTCAGGTAGCACCTGGGGTAGACCCAGGTTCCACGCCCGTGCCCGTAGGCAGACCATTCGCCCTTGGCGCTTTCGAGCTCGTAGCGCCCAGTGATGCACCCGCGGTCGTCAATCTCGGGTCCCACCACTCGGTACATGCGCTCGTCGTGCCTGACGTAGGCGTCTGCTTCAAGCCTTGGATCAGTCTCCACGGTTGCCCTCCCGTGCTGTGACCTGTGGTTGTGAGCGATCCCCCGCCTCTGATCGCTGCTGACGCCCTGTGCCTGACCGAATGGTCCGCTGCGGTATTGGGTCGTCGCCCTCTCGGCGAGCGATGGCGCAGTGCGCAATCATCCACCGAAACACACCTTACCGCTTATGCACATTGAATTCAAGGCGCTTGGGTATGTATGCTCGCGCCCGACAGGATGCGGCTGACCTGCGCCTGCGACAGTCCGACCTCGTCGGCTATCAGGCGCTGCTTGATTCCCGCAGCTGCCATCTCCACAATCCTCCGTGTCCGGCTGTCCATTGCTCTCCGCTCGCCCAGCTCGGGATCATGGCCGTTTCTCGTGCGCTGGGCTTGAACCCAGCGCTGAGCGTTCCGAAACGACTCGGATGGTGTGCGCATGTCCACGGCCGCGGTGGCAGAGGGTACGCCGACGTAGTGTGTCAGCAGGTAGTTCACGGCGTCGTCGTGCGACGCCCAGCGAAGCGGCCGGCGCTTGCCGACGTGCTCCTCGTAGTCTTGGGTCGCGGCGCCAGCCAGCGACAGTGCCAGGCCGGCATCTTCGGACACGAGCGCCTTGTGCATGCGCCACCGGTAATGGAAGTACAGCGAGGACTGCTTGGACGGCGCGTGGTCGCCACGCGTGGTCGCCTTCGTGTCGACGCCGCTGGGCAGCTGGCTGCCAGCACCCCGACCACCTTTGACGGGCATGGGCTGTCGGTCCCTGGTGCGCAGCCGGTCGGTTGTGGTCTCGTGTTCGAGCATGCCTTCGGCTCGGATCTGGACAGCGCTCTTGTCGCTGAGCGTGACGAGCTTGGCTAGGGCTCGCTTGCAGGCAATTTCGGCCACGGCGAGATCGGGCACCGGAACTGGCATTCAGCAACCACGTCCCTGGACATAGGTAGGGCGTGATCTGCGTAGCGACGCTGCGGCGCAAGCTGTCAGGGCCGCTGGTCTTATGAGCGCCTGACGGCTCAAGCTTCCTGCGGCGAAGCGCAAGGCCGGCTGGAATCTGAAGGCCCGTAGAGAACCTAGCGGATAGATTGTAGCGATTTCAGTCATCAAAAGTCAAGGCGTGTGCATAATTTCATGTAAGGTCACCGCGTCCAACCCTGTCCACCCGCAGCCACGTCGGCTGCGTCGAACCCGGATTGTGCTCAGACACGATCGCGATCTTCTCGTTCACGCTCCGCCCATCCCGGTTCTTCGGCATCTCCATCTTCAACGGGTAGCGCCGCAGCATCCTGCCGTCCGATAGTGCCTCCACGGCAACGTCACCTAGCCGCTCGAGCGCCAGGTGCGAGTCCGCCTGGCCTGCCCACTGTCGAGCTCCCATCATCGCGTGGCCGGCATGTCGCTGATAGCTGCCCTGCGGCTTACGCTCGTGGTGCAAGAGCAGCATCCCAGCATCATCCACTAGGGGACGCAGCGACGTGGCGTACAGGCGCGCCACGGCACTGTTGTCATTGAGCTCGACGTTTGTCGCCGCAGCTGCCGTGTCGACCACCAGCAGGTCGGGGTGAAAGTCGTCCATCTCCTCGCGGACGCGTTCCATCCAATCGCCCGATCCCAGCGCAACGCCGAGACGCAGAAAGTAGAGGAGATTCTGCCGGTCCTCGTTGGTCATGCCGAGCGCTAGCAGGCGTCCGAAGATCACCCGGTAGAAGTTCTCCTCGTCGATGAACATGACGCGCTTGCCGGTGGTCCTGCGTCCTAGCCACGGACGGCTTTGCATCATCGCTACGGCCATGCTGGCGGCGATCAGTGACTTCCCGGCTCCGGAGTCGGCCGAGAGCACGGTGATCGTTCCGCGCTCGAGGAGGCCGTCGACTAGGTAGTCGGCTGCTGGGGGTGGTCCGCTGAAGTCGAAGGTCACGGCTCGACCGAGCAACGGTCACGCTGCCTCTTCGACGTATCCAGCATCCTGGCAGTCCTCGCAGAACAAGGCCGGCGGCCGACGTGGGCCGTAACAGTACGGCGAGCAGCACATCGGCGACCCTCCCCTGCTACGAGTCTTGGGGTTCGCCGCGGCGACCTCCTGCTCGATCTCGTCACGCAGCTTCGCGAGCCGATCGGCGCACGGGTTGCAGAAGCTGGCGAACAGCCCGTAGCCACGTCGGTCCCGACATCCGGGCGTTCCGCAGGCCACTTCAACCTGCGAGCTGATAAGAATCCCCATTCGTGTGCCTCCGTTCTGCACGTTCCAGATAGTCAGCAGCTGCTCGTAGCCACGCTGGCGTTACCCAGGACGGGAGTGCCCTGTTGCAGCGAGCGCACAGCAGCCCCCTGGCGACCGGTGGCGTCGTGTGCGCGTGGTCGCGGTCCAGCTTCCGCGTGGCCGATGGACTGCGCCCACACGCGCCGCAGAAGTCGCCGCCGTTCAGCCTCACGTAGATGGCATAATCCGCCTTCAGCGCGGCCATGTGGGCGGGTTGCCTTCGCGCCGGCCGCAGCTTGCCACACGCCTGACACTTCCTGGCTCGCGGGGGGTTGAAGCTCCCACAGCGCGCCCCCTTGCTCACGCGCTTGCATGTCCAGCCCACAGCCCCTCGGGCCACCGCTACGCTTTCGGGCTAAGGGCGACCGTCTGATAGGCGAGCGTCAACGCGAACGCCTCCTCCCGGCTGAACCCTTCCTGTAGAAGTGCCTTGTAGTAGGCGCCGAGCACCACGGGGATCTGGCGGGCGAGCGCCGCCCACTGGTCAATGGTCGCGACGAGATCAGGTCCGTCGGTCATCGCGCTGCCTTCTGCTGGGCCACGAGCACCACGTACTTCTCCAAGTCCGCGTCCGTGTAGTCCTCCAGCGTCTCGCCGGTCACGCGGTTGTAGCGCAGCGGGTCGATGTACCCGTAGAACTCGTCGCACAGCTGCTCAAAGAAGGACTGCGTGAAGCCGACACGATCCGCCCAGGTGATGAGGCCGTTATTCCCCATCACCGGCACGCAGTGGCCGCCGATCGTCGGCGAGCCAGCGACATAGGTCCACGGCCCCGGGAACGCGTTCTCCTGCGCCTGCTGCAGGTTCACGCCGATGTCAGCGAGCTCGAACAGGTAGGCGATTGCCCACAGCTCCTGCAGGTTGCCAGGCGTGCCCGAAACCGTCTTGCCGATCTTGTAGACGTTTCCGCCCGCGTCCGTGTAGCCCTGCGTCTGAGCGCGCTTCAGCGCCTCCTGCATGTCGGAGCCCTGATCGTTGCTCGCGTTCAGGTTCTCGTAGGAGCCGATCCCGAGGTACGCGCAGTAGTTGTTCAGCGTGCTGGCGCAGGTGAACTTGGGGATGGGACGCCCGGCGTTGCGCGCTGATTCCATGAAGCCGTGGGAGAACTTCGCCCACACGCAGTCGCCACCACCACCGTAGGCGTAGAGGCTCGTGTCGGTGATCGACCCGTCGTCGCATAGGCCGTTGCCCATCATCCCCCAGCCAGTGGCGCCGAAGTCGTAGCCGTGGCCGAAGTTCGCCGGGATCGGCGGGATCGAGCCGGACGGGACCGCGCGCAGCAGCTCCGCCATTGGCGTGTGGTCGGACGTGTACGGCCGCGCTGGCCGCTTACCGAGATGATGTGCCATCAGGGCATCTCCCTTGTCGTCGTCCTACGTGTAACAGCGCTGCATGAGGCAGCCCCAGCAGCACCCTTCGTCTCGGCATGTCATCCCGAAAAGAACGGAAAGAACTGGCCGGTGTTGATAGCCGCCGTCGCCTTTGGGAATGACAACATGAGTGACACCGGCGAGGTGTTCGCTGCCCCCCAGGACGGGTTGAGCGCCGCTGCGGTTGCCTGCACGTAGTACGCCATCCCCATTGCGTAGTCAGCGCCGCTGACGTACGCGAACGCATCGAGCAGGGTGAAGCTCGTCGGCGCAGTCGGTACCGACGTATCGGTGCTCTGGATGCCGGTGATGACGAGATCCCCGTTGGCCCCCGGCGTGCCTGAGCCCGTCTGGTAGGACGTGGTCGAGCCGACCTGCATGTCCGGCGTCCCACCAGCCCGCGTGCCCGAGAATGCTGCGACGCAGATAGACGGCGAATCAGCGGACGCGACCGTGAACGTGTGCCCCGACCCGACCGTAGGCGACGAACAGTAGTAGGTCGCCAAGCCCGCATCCGAGCTGCTGGCATAGCTGCTGCCCAGCGTCCACGCGTTCCCGAGCGAGTCGCTGACCGATACGCTGCCGCCGCCCGTGTACCACGACACGATCGCGATAAGCAGCGATGCGCCCGTGGTGTTGATCCCCACGGTGGTCGCCGACCCCGTACTTGCCGACGCATGCGTGTGTGCGACGAGTGAGATCGCCATTGCCTAGTATCCAGTGGCATCGACGGCGAGGCAGTACCACAGTGCCCTTACGCCGTCATACTGTAGGCCGATATTGTGAGTCTTATTGGCAACGGTCGTAGCGAGCAGAGTAGCGACGCCGGAATTGGCAAACGCCGCGCCCCAGGTGATGGTTTGCGCGGTCCCGTTATCCGTGATCCGAATCCGGAGCTGCTGACCATCGACCGCCGTGCCAGTGAGGTTGGTTGTCATGCTCGTGATGTTCACTGCCAGAGCGGTGATCTCGAACACGGCGGTGGTGCCGACGTTGATCGCCGGAGTTGCAGAGGACGTGATCGAATTGACGCGGTTCCCACTTGTCACTACTGTCCAAGCACTGGCATCGGTCGACCACGTGGAGGCAGCAACGCCAGCCGTGGCGCGCTGGTAGATCGCGCCGTTGTACACGCAAAGCTGCCCTGCCCAGTACACCTCGCCGGCTGCCCACGGTCGAGTGATCCCCGGAGAGTTGTCCTCGGTGTCATAGCGCGTGAGTGCCTGCCCTACCTGCGTCGTCGTCGCGGCAGTAGACCGGCCGCGCACGTTGTCCTTGAGGAGTACGCGCCCGATCTGGCCAACGTGGATGTTGCGCAGGCCGATGTTCGCAGTGTGACTCCCGTCCTGGGTCAAGGGGGCCGATTGGTCGCTGTCGATCTGCACGCAGGTTTGCGTGGTGTAGTTGCTGCTGCCGCCTTGCATGTTGACGTTCTGCGCGTTGACCGATCCTGCGTCGTCGAGCCAGAGCCCGAGCTGATTGGAGCTGGATTGCTCGGAATAGAGCGTGTCGATAGACAGCAGATTGGCGAACTGGGCCGCGGTGGAGATCCCCATGACGTGCAGGCCGGCGTACTGCGTGCCCGTGTTGGCCATGTTGGAATACTGGACCAGCAAGTTATGGAAGGTGTTCCCGGTCCGCGTGGACTGATGCAGCCAGCAGTCGCGGTTGGAGTGGTTGACGACCAGGTCCTGGAGCTGGCAGCCGTTTAGATACGCGCTGATAACCGTTTCGCCGGGAAATCCGTCCAGCCACAGCTGCCTAAGAAACGATGGGGCGGCGACCCCGAACAGGTGGACGGCGGACACGTTGTTCGTGGCAACCGGAGCGATCGCATCCCCAACGTTGATCGTAGGGCCGTTCTTGGAGACGAGCATGCATCCCTGGAAGGTCCAGCCGTTGAGGGACTGGTACTTGACGCGCTGTGCTCCCACCGTGAAGGTGCCGTTGGACGGCCAGCCAGCGTTCGAGAGTGACGTGTAGCCGCTGATCGAGTTCGCGACCAAGCTGAACGCTAGATAGGTGTTGCTCGGCGACGTATTTACCGCCGTCGCGGCGCCGGCATTGGCCTGATTGGCATCCGGCGTGGTGTACGCATTGTGTCCATATACCGCGAAGCCTGCGAGCCCCATGAACTCCTGCGACCCGTCGATAGCGGTGGGCTCAAAGACGCAGTTGTCATTGAAGGACGCCTGAGTGATGACGAATGTCGTCGAGAGGCAACCATCCCCGATGATGCTCACGCCGTTGGGGACGCTGATCTTCCCGGTGACGAGATAGTCGCCCGACGGGACGTGAACGGTCGCCCCGCGTGGGTTGCCGTAGTTGGTGATCTGCATCGCTTGGGCCTCGGCAACAGCGTCGCGAAGATACGCGGTGCAGTCGGTCAGGCCGGTGCGATCAGCGCCCCAATCGAGCAGGGAGATATAGTCGCGCAGTACGGGCGCGCCATACGTGCTGGTTCGAGTAGAACCCGATACCACGCCCAGGGCGCCCCCTGGCGTGGTCGTCGGCGTGATCTGGTAGGGAAGTGCTGGCCACGCGGTCGATCCGTCGCCGCCCTTGATCCTGCCTGTATCGGTTTCAAGTCCGAATTCGCCCACATCCAAGACCGGCGCGGCGGCAGTCCACGCGGCAGCCGTGCCCCGGCGAAGCCGGATCTCAGTCATGGGACAGCACCGGGAGTGCCATCAGAACGGAAGGCCCTTGTCATCGTCGCTGTCGTCGCTCGCGGGTGCCTGCTGGCCGCGCGAGCCCACGAGAGCAACCGCTGTCGCGTTCAGCTCGAGCGACACGCGACGCTCGCCGTTGTGCTCGAACTCGCGCCTCGTCAGGTCGCCCACCACGACGACCTGCTGGCCTTTGGTCAGATGCGGCTGCAGGGCCTCGCCACGACGGCCCCACACGGACACGTCGAGGAACATGGCCTCTGACTTGTAGGGCGTGGCGGCCACGCGGAAGCCGCACACCTGCCCGCTGCCGGCCTGCCGCAACTCTGCGTCGCGGGTGAGGCGACCGACCACGGTCGCTTGGATCAGGTCACTCATGCGTCGTTCCCTTCATCTTCGATCGGATACAGGTCGTTCAGCGTCGTCGCCGTGTGTGCCTTCAGCAGCGCGCGGTCAACCACGTCCAAGAGCACGTCACGCGAGCCGTTCAGGTACTTGTCGACCTGCCGGGGGTCAAGGCCGCACGCCAAGCCGATGGCCGTGGGGCCGTCGCCGAGCGTGGCGAGCCATTGCGCGAACGGTCCGGCTGGCAGCAGGCCACCGGCAGTGGCGCTAGGGCCTCCGGTTCGATACCGGGCTGGAGGGGTGCCGCGCTGGCGCCTAGCCCGCTCGCGCTGCTTGTCGCGATACACCGCAGCGGCCTCGGGGTCCGCGAACACGCGGGTTCGATACCGACGGCCATAGGACGCGTTCTCGGGTCGCGTCCGAGCGCACTCCTTGCAGCGCGACTGCGCGTAGACGCCCCACTGTGTGCGGCGGGCGTAGAACGCGGCGCGAGGCTTGACGGTGCCGCATCCACGGCAGAGCTTCGGAGGGCCCTGGGGGACGATCGGGCTGCTTTGCCCGGGATTCGTCATCGCTTCCGGGCCCATCGCTGCTGCGAGCGCCACGCGCGAAGCAGGCACAAGAAATCCTCGGGCTCGGCGTCAGACCAGCGAACCTCGTACTCGCCGTCAGTGCCGACGCGGAGAATCCCCTGGCGCTCCGTGGGCGGCAGGCCGCACTCGCGGCGTGCCAACTCATAGCCCGCGAGCTGCGGATAGTGGCTCTCCGGGTACACCGCCTTCGACGTCTTCACGTCGATCATCGCGGGCCCGTTCTGCGTGCCCATCACCACAACCGTGTCCAGTCGCCCCGCGAACCCGTGCTCCGCGGACCCGACGACGATCTCTGACTCCGAGCAGGCCGGCTGGTGCTCCATGATGAACTTCGACATGGCGCGGATGTAGCCCCGACGATCCTCGGGATAGTCGCTGGCGTTCGGGATCTCCTTGCGGGAGTTCCAGTTCTCCCACACGGCGTGAACGTCAACGCCCCGGCCCGCGGCGGCATTCGTCTGCGAGCGGTGGTCATACCCGTGGTGTTTCAGGTCGTCGATGAACTGGCGTGACGTGTCGGGCATCTTGTAGCCCTTGCGGTGCGCCATCTTCCACGCGCCCTCAGCGGTCACGCGGGCGCTCCAGTGCGGTAGCGCGGGCTTGTTCAGGATGCCGAGTGCTGTTGTTACGCTGACGGCCGGGCTGCCGTTGACCGCATACCGGCGTCGGGGTGCTTCGAAGTACTCCACATGGATGCCCGGATAGCGGGCCTCAGCCGTAGGCTTGGTGTCGGTCATCGGTTCGCCTTTCGTGACGCCTTCGCGATGCTGGCCGCGGCCCGGCTGCGCACCCGGCGCACCTTCGGGGCCGGCCTCGTGAACTTGCCGCCACCCTGGCGCGCGTTGCGTTCCGCGACGGGGAGGCCGTTGCGCCTGGACTGCCGGATCGTGGGGTTGAGGCGCCGCCGCGCCCACGTCCTCGCCAGACTCACTTGCCACCCGCGTCGTACCGTGCCGCGTCCATGAACGCACGAGCCTGGCCGCGCAGGTGGCGTTTCAGCTCTGTGGCAACGCGCCGGTTGTCCATGTCGTCGTACTCGTCGGCGACGTGGGCGAGGATCCTTTTCGGAGTGTGGAGCGGGACAACCGCGTCGAACTGGCGGCGGCGCTTACCGGCCATCTTCGCCACCCGTATCCCTGCGGTGCTGTTCGTAGTAGGCGAGCATGTCCTCGGCCGAGCCGACGACCGCGGCCCAAGGGCCGTAGAGCAGGTCGAACTGCTCGGGGGTGATGAGGTCACGCATGAGCAGGGCAATTGCGCCCCACGCTGCGCCCCACGCTGCGTCCCGCGCTGCGCCCCACGCTGCGTCCCACGCTGCGCCCCACGCTGCGTCCCGCGCTGCGCCCCACGCTGCGTCCCGCGCTGCGTCCCGCGCTGCGCCCCACGCTGCGTCCCGCGCTGCGCCCCACGCTGCGTCCCGCGCTGCGTCCCGCGCTGCGTCCCGAAGCGCCTTGGCCTCGTCGCGAGTCAATCGCTTGGACCGCTCGATGATCCCGGCCACGTAGCGCCCATTCGGGCCGAGGGCGAGATGCGCGTCGAGTTCGCGCACCACCGTCAACTGCTCGAAGCCACCCTTATGCTCATGGCAGGAGTCGAAGCCAGCAATAGGCCTGCCGGTGACCTCAAACAGGCGACACGGCCAGGCTCCGCTGATCAGGGTCATGGCGGGCACGTCAGCCGCGTGGAGGACCCCCGGCCCACAGATGCTCGCCACGCCTTCGTGCTTGTGGGGACGGGCGCGCATGCCGACCTCATACTTGATGGTCCCGGTATGGAAGTCCGTCGCCGGCTCGGTTGGGCGACACGCCTTGTAGTAGATGGCGGCCATCTACGCCCCCTTCTGCTTGGCGAGTTCGCTCAACTTGATAACCACCCACGTGGCCTGATCCTCCGTCAGCTCGGCCGTTGTCTTCCCCTTGGCGCCCACCTCGGCGACCACGGCCTCGTACCCCTTGCGATCAACGCCGGCCGCCTTGTACGCCTTGCGGAGTTCCACCAGCGTGCCCTCGGACACGAGCGTGGTGCCCCCTTCTGACGCGTCCTGCGGCTCGCTGGGGGCCTCTGCGGGGGCGGCAAGACCGTTCCCCTTACTGCGGGACGCGGCGTTGCCGTCGTCGTCCTCGTCGGCCACGAGCCCGAGGACACTCATGTAGGCGTAGCGCCGGCCGTAGGTGACAGAGGATCCCTGCGCCTGCGGGTCCTGCTTGACCGGGCGCAGCTGCATCGTGTCGGCCATGTACTGCCCCGACTTGTGCAGCAGCCACGTAACGAGCGCGTCCCCGTCCTGCTCGCGGCTGATGAACTGGCTGACGCTCAGCCCATGCTTGGCAAGCAGCGGCGAGGCGGCCTCGACCACGGCGGGGAGCGTCGCGTAGCGGCTCTTGAAGAACGGGTTGGAGGCGCCCTTTGGGATGGTGGTGACTTCCCCTTGGAACGCTGCGAGGGCTGCGGCCAGCTCGCCGAGTTCCCGGGAGCGCCAGCGGCGGCTGGGGGCCGAGACGCTGGGTTCCCAGGAGACGCCCGTCGCGTATTGCCCGCTCAGGCCGCTCACTGCTCACCCTCAGTGTTCACGGCGTCATAGGCAGCGTCCATGCGGTCGATCGCCTGCTTGACGATCGACTGGACCACCTGAGCGCGACTGAGCTCGAACCGGACGCCGGTCTGCTGCTCAATGGCTTCGGCGAGGGTGTCGCCGAGCGTGTCGATGTCCAGGCCGACCTCTTTGGGCAGGCTGATGACGACCTTGCCTTGGGCGGCCCTGGCGGTGTCGGTATCTGACATCGGGTGTCCTTTCTGCTTTGTGTGACTCGTAAGCCCGTGCTCGGGAGCGGGAGCGCGGTACGCGCTCACCAGCCCTCCCCGCGGTTCGCGCCGTCGACCAACAAAGCCGCCTCAAGCTTCATGACGGCACTAACGAGCGGAGGCACAGCAGCCCCCTCGTCGCGGACGCGCTGAAGGTTCTCGTCGCCAGCGGCGACGAGCTCGCACGCGGAAGCAAGCAGCTGCGCATTACGAGTGAGCGCCTTGGCTTCCTCCTCCCTGAGTTCGACGCGGATGCTCATGACCTCCGCCTCACTTCCTCAAGTTCAAGGCACCGTGCCGACAGGCCACGGCATGCCCACTCCCACGCGCGGAACCAGTCGTTCACCGTCTTGCGCTGCACATCGATGACCGCGGCAGCCGCCCACAGGAGTCGACTCATGTCGCTCATGAGTCGACGCTCGCCGTCTGATGTCGGATGACACGCACGTGGGGCGCTGGATGGCGTGTCCCGGCGTTAGCGGCCGGCGCGAACCCAAGCAGCGCCGCGACGCAAATCACAAGCCCGACAAGCACCCTCGTCAACATGGCTGTCATCGACTCCGCTCCTCTCCGATCGTCCACGCGATCGCGGTATTCGGCGCCACGCGGGCGCTCAAGGTCTGGCGTGCCTGGCGACACCGGCCCGTCCACACGTTGCACGCGGTCCCGTGGGCGCTCGTGGAGAGCGCCAGTGGCCGGGTGGTGGTGTTGAAGAACGCGACCGCGCGACCATTCACGAGCGGCTTTGACCACACGTACGGGCTGATCTGACGGGCCTGGATGCCGCGGGGATCCTGGTCTACCGCGATGACTCGCGGGTTCTCCAGCATCCGCAGCGCGCGGGCGCTCATCGTGAGCGGATTGCCGCCGAGCATCAGTGGCGCGGCGAGCATCGACCACATGAGCGTTTGCGCGCGCGCCTCGGTGAAGTTCAGGCCCACCCCGGCGGCGAGATCGTCAGGATCGTTCCAGTGGCCGGGGCGTGCCGCCGCGGGGTGCGTGGTGTCGGCCCGGAAGTTGCGTAGCACCCACGGCCAGCGGATGCACCCGGCGAACCCGATGTCGGTGTCGGTCCGCCACGAGGCCGCGAAACGCGACGCCCACGTGTAGTTGCTGTAGGCGCTGTTGGCGTAGGTCGGGTAGTTGTGGGCGACCTCCCCGGGATCCCACAGGTTCGCGACCGACAGGATCATCGGCCGTCCCGAGGCGCGGATCGCCTGCGCGACCTGGCGGTACTGTGTCGACGGGGTCAGGATCGGCCCGGTGTGGTGCGCGTGACCGGGCAGCGCCCGCGTGTCGCCGCGGTCCAGGTGAGCGCAGGTGGCGCCGGTGGGGGTGGCGTGCTGGCCGAAGGTGACCCGGACGCCCTGCTGCACGCCGCCGCAGTCATCGACCTTGACGGCATCGAATCCCCAGGCGGCGAACTGGCGCATGTCGGCGCGGTAGTGCCCCAGCGAGCCGATCCCGTTGCCGTTGCAGCCCGATCGTCCGGTGTCGGTGTAGATCCCGGCCTTGAACCCTTCGGCGTGCAGCCGGTCGGTCAAGTACTTCATGCCGTGCGGCCACTGGTAGCGGTTGACGATGATGCGGCCCTTGCTGCGCCGCGCCCCCGCCCAGCCCCAGTCGAGCCACACGAGCTTGTAGCCGGCCTTCTGGAGGCCGTCGTCGCGCATACGGCTGGCGGTCGCGAGGATCGCGGGCTCGCTGAGCTGGCCGCCCCCGTAGTACGTGCTCCATCCCATGTACGGCGTCGCGGCAAGCATCAGCGTCGCTCCTCGCTGCTGCTGCGTCCGTATCGCGCGTCGCATTCAGCGCGGAACTCGCGCTGGCGTCGGGCCTTCTCGGCCTCGGCCCAGCGGGCCTCGGCGATCGCGATCTCACGGTCGCGCAGCAGCTCATAGGTGCGACGGATCGCGGCCCTCATGACTTCACCTCGTCGGCCTTCTCCTGCGCCTGCTCAGGCGTGAGCCCGCTGCACGGGCAGTACTCCGCAAGCCCGACCTGCACCGCGTGCATCGTGAGCACGCCGTTGTCAAGCCAAACGGTGCGGGAGCACCACGGGCAGACGTCTTGTTCAGGGGGCGTCGTCGCACGGCTCATGGCGCAGCCGCCTCGACGCCATTGCCGTTGGACTCGTCCCAGCCCATCACGTGCGTCACCGTCGTCTCGAAGACGTCGGCGAGGGCCAGCTTCTGCTCGTCGGGGATCTGAACGTCGCCGCGCTCCCAGCGGGCAACCGTGCGATCCGTGACGCCAAGCCGAGCCGCAAGCTCGACCCGGCTGATTCCGGCGGCTTCCCGGAGCTCCTGGATTCGGTTGGGGTTCGACATGGCAACCAACATACCATGCCGACACGCCATGTCAAGATACTATGCGGGCACGCTGCGTTTGCGCGGCTTGTCTAGGTGAAGGTTGCGCAAGTCTTGACAACGGGACACGACGTGTCTAGGCTCGGCCCAGCTATGGATCGCACAAGCTTCCGACCATTCTTCCGGGCCGCCTGCGTCGAGATCAGTCAACGGAAGGGGCTCAAGCCCTCCCGGGTTGCCAGCCGCGTAGGCGTCGCTGACGCGAGCATCACACGATTCGAGAAGGGGATCACCTTCCCGTCAGAGAACTTCGAGGCGTACGCCGCCGGCTACGCCAGCTTCGACGGCATAGACCCGCGCGCGCTAGTCGCGAAGGCCGTAGAGCAGTGGCAGGCCCTCGGCGACGCACCGCTCACGGCCGAGGAAGCCGAGGGCGTCGAGGAGGCCAAGGGCGCCCACGACGGCAAGAGAGACGACCCGCTGGCGATCCAGACGATCGTGGATCACATCAGACGTGCCGAGCTAGCGCCCGTTCCATCCGCAGCGCAACCCAGCGCCACTCGCAGGAAGCGGGAAGGCGCGCAATAGCGCGCCCCAGGTCGCTCCGCAGCTCTGCGAGTACTTCCTCAGTCGACGCGGCCTCTATGGCCACGACCGCCCCGCTGCTCTCGGCGGACTTCGTTCCTTCGCGCATCGCCACTTGTCCCCACCCGATATGTCCGATGTTGCAAGTTAGCCCCCAGCGCCAGATTACGGTCCGTCGTCATCCGCTGTCAACAGGGAAGGAACGGGTGCGCAGTCCGTGCAACTTCCAGGGCCGCAAAGTCCCCCGAAGCGCGACCCAATAGCGACCCAAACGAGCCGGGAGCACCATCCCGCCACTACAGGCGATCCGCGCCCACGGCCCTAGGAACCTGCTGCAAACCGACACGATCCGAGCCGATCCGACGCGAACGCCACGGGCGCTGAATCGGCCTACGGAACCGAAGGTCGGGAGTTCGAATCTCTCCGGGCGCGCTACAAAGCCCCGTCGTCACGGGGCTTTCGTCGGTCCCGGGCGTGTGCCAGGTCGGTGAAATGTCCCGAATATGTCCCCGGAGCCGGAGGAGGTCATGGCCCTCGCGCGTGCTGCCGGATCGGAGCAGGACGGCGCGATCTTCGTGACCGCGGCATTCACCGGCCTGCGCCGCGAGCTGCTCGCGCTGCGCTGGCACGACGTCGACTTCGCGGGTTCTGGGGTCCGTGTCCGCGCGAGCTACTCCGCCGGCACGCTCACGTCACCCAAGTCCGGCAAGGTCCGATCCGTCCCGATGGCCCCCGACGTCGCCGAAGTGCTCGCCGGGCTCGGCCGCCGCGATCGGTTCGTCGGCGACGACGACCTGGTGTTCCCAGGCTCGGAGGGCGAAAACCTCGACGGGTCCGCGCTGCGCCGCCGTTACGGCGTCGCGCTGCGACGCGCCGGCCTCCGTCCGCTGCGCTTCCACGACCTGCGCCACACCTTTGGCACGCGCATGATCGCCACGACCGACATCCACCGCCTTCCGGAGTGGATGGGGCACGCCGACGTCCAGACGACGATGCGTTACCTGCACTACGTGCCGCGGCCCGACGATGCCGCTCTGGTGGCTCAGGCCTCCGAGCCACGGCGGGTCCGGATGTGCCCGCCGACGCGGCGCCCTGATGCCCCGCATCAGCGCGTTCCACGGAATCACGATCGCGATGTTCTGGAACGAGCGCGACCACCCCATCGCTCATTTCCACGCGGAGCACGCCGGCAGGCGCGCATCGATCTCGGTCGACGGTCAGCTCTTGGCCGGCGGGCTCACGAGGCACGACCTCGCGCTCGTCCGCGAATGGGCCGCGCTCCATCGCGACGAGCTCGTCGCGAATTGGGAGCGGGCACGATGCCAGGAGCCGCTTCTGCCGATCGCTCCGCTTTCGTAACCTGCCCTTCATGGCCAATGTTCCCGCACTCCCCGCGGTGACCTCCGTCGAGGTGATCGACGACTACGTTCTCCGGCTCACTTTCGACGACGGCGTCGTCGGCGACGTCAGCTTCGCCGAGAACGACTGGTGCGGCGTCTTTCAGGCCCTCCAGGATCCGACCGTCTTCGCCCAGGTCCACGTCGAAGAACAGTTCGGCACGATCGCGTGGCCCGGCGACCTCGACATGGCGCCCGAGCCGCTCTACGACGAAGCGCGCAAACACCCGGTCGCGGCGACCAAGGCCTCGTAGCACCGCCGTCCGCGGCCGCCCGTCCGCGGGAAACGTCCCAAAACGTCCCGCACGTCAGGGTCACCACGAAACGTCCCAAAACGTCCTCGGCTCAGAGCTTCTCGAGTGTGCTGAGACACCCGGAGATCATCTCAGTTGGAAAGGGGACCCGGAGCGCGTCGAGCATGGACGCGAGATCGAAAGCGAGATCTTCACGCGCGTGACTCATGCCGTTCGTCAGAGGCAGCTGTGGTCGCGCGCGGTGTGCTGTCCGCGCACGGACGCGCGACACGATCTCCGGTCCGCGCACGGACGCGCGACACGATCTCCGTGCGCCGGCGCGTGCCCGGGTCTTGACCTCCTGATCTCCTTCGATGCCCGTCGGTCACGGGCACCGGCGCGCGCTCGAACATGCGAACAGACGGGGTTGATTCCGGCGCCGCCACGGCCGCTCGCCCGGACGACGGCGTTTGCGGCGGCAACACGATCGTCAGCTCGCGGGCCGCCGGATGAGCGGATTCGTCGCAATGCGAGCGCCCGCCCCGGCCGCTGTCCCTTGATCAACGCGAGCGTGAACCGCGTTTTGCTCCTGTCGGAGTCGCCGATTGCTCGAGCGGCCGGTTACCTTCAGGGAGTGGCCGAGGCGTTCATCAAACGCGTCATGCTGGTTGCCGATCCGGTGGCGGAGCCGCCCGGGCATCCGTGGGACCTGCCGGCGGTGGCGGCGCTGGTCGACGGTGTTGAGCTGCATCCGAAGGTGACGTACTTGATCGGAGAAAACGGAACCGGGAAATCGAGTGTGCTCACGGCGATTGCGCTTGCTGCGGGCATGAGTCCGGAGGGCGGCTCTTCCAATTACGCGTTCCCGGCCGAAGGCGAGAGGTCTGAGGCATTCGCGTTCTCTCGACGCCCCTCCCACACCTGGCTCGCTAAATCGATCCGGCTCGTTCGCGGCGCACGCCAACCCCGGACTGATTTCCTGCTGAGGGCAGAAAGCATGTTCGTAGCCGCCACCTACCTCGAACAACTCGGCCGGGATGCGCTCGCCTCGTACGGTCACAGGTCGCTACACGAGCAGTCTCACGGCGAAGGGTTCCTCGCGATCATGATCCACCGCTTCGGGCCCGACGGCCTCTACCTCCTGGACGAGCCAGAAGCCGCCCTGTCGACCCAGAACTGCCTCACCTGTCTGCGGCGCATGCACCGACTCGTTGGACAGGGTTCTCAGTTCGTCATCGCCACCCACTCGCCGATCATCCTCGCCTACCCCGACGCCACCATCTATCGCTGCACCGCCGACGGGCTAGAAGCGATCGAGTACGAGGACGCTGAGCCCGTTCGGTTGACCACGAGCTTTCTGAGTGCGCGCCAACGATTCCTGAACGAACTGTTCGCCGACTGAGTAGCGCCGACACGGTCTCGGACCATGTAAACGGACGCGCCGCTCCCGGATGCGTCGCCAAGCGCTCGCGCGCCAGCAAACTCGGCAGACCGGCATTCATACGCCGCTGCGGCGGGCGCTGCTGGTAGTGCCGCAGCCGAGGCGTCGAGGCGAGGCGGTTGTGCGCTTACCCGTGCGATGGGATGACGATCTGGTCGGCGACCCGCGAGTGAGCCTCGGCCGCATGGCGCGTCAACGAGCGCTGGGAGCGAGAGCACCCTACTTACGCCGAGTCGGCGGAACTTGGACCAGATGAGCTTTTGCAACTCAACTACGCGTCAGATCCGCAAGATCGGCGCTTTGGCCGGGCTCGAGCAGCAGGGTCGCTGCAGAATCACTGACGGGCACCGTCGCAAAGTGCTGCAGATGAACGGCTGCTGCCGGATCTGACCTCAAGCTTCGGCGGAGTGGAGCCGATGATGATGAGCATGCCTACTCCGCTTCCCCTGGACCGCTCCTACCGCCTGGTGACCCGCAGCGACTTTGACGGCTTGGTCTGCGCTGCGCTGCTCAAGGAGCTTGGCGTCCTTGACGAGATCCTGTTCGTGCACCCCAAGGACGTGCAGGACGGCAAGGTGCAGCTATCTGCCAACGACATCACCACCAACCTTCCCTACCGGCCCGAGGTGGCGCTGTCCTTTGACCACCACTCCTCCGAGGACCTGCGTGTCATCGATCAGCACGCAAACCGCGTGATGTCCGCCACGGCCGACTCTGCCGCACGCGTCGTCTATGACCACTTCGGCGGCGCAGATCGCTTCCCGCGCATCAGCGCGACGATGATGCAGGCCGTTGACCGCGCCGACGCCGCCAAGCTCTCGATGGACGACATCCTTGACCCGCAGGACTGGATCCTGCTCAGCTACCTGATGGACCCGCGTACCGGCCTGGGTCGCTTCCGAGACTTCCGGATCTCCAACTACCAGCTGATGATGCAGCTGATCGACAGCTGCCTGGAGCTGTCGATCGCAGAGATCCTCGAGTCCCCTGACGTCGCCGAGCGCGTCGCGCTGTATCGCGAGCACGCCGACGCGGCGGCCGCCCAGATCCGCCGCTGCTCGACCGTCCACGGCCACGTGGTCATCCTCGACCTCCGAGACGAAGAGATCATCCACCCAACCAACCGATTCCTGCTGTACGCGATCCACCCACAATGCACGGTCTCGATCCACGTGCTCTGGGGCCTGCGCCAGCAGAACACCGTCTTTGCCGTCGGGCGCTCGATCGTCAACCGCTCCTCACGCGTCGATATCGGCGCGTTGATGCTCGCACACGGCGGCGGCGGTCACGAAGCAGCCGGCACCTGCCAGATCGACAACGACCACGCCGAGTCGGTGCTTGCCGAGCTAGTGGCGATGATCACGTCGGCCGAACAGGAACGCGACTGCGCCTCGGTAGTCGCGCCACCTGCAACCGTCTCGGCTTAATCCGAGTCTCGCGCACGTAGGTCGAGCCACGTGAACGCGCAACCTCATGGTGGCTACGCCCAGGCTGGGGATGGCCGCGGAGGCCCTCGAGCGAGAAAACGAGTAGGGGCGCTCTTGTCGTTGCTCCAGTGCTCGAGCGTGCCGTCTGCGGTCATCACCAGGGTTCCTCACAAACTACTCCCCCAGCGTCACGCTCGACACCTACGTCCATCTGCTCGACGCGGATCTCGGCGAGCCTCTCGCTGCGTCGTCTGAACCGCTTCAAGCTTCGGTTCCAGATTCCGAAGGCTCAGTCATCGGTCACCCAGACCAAGAGCTCAGGGCAGCGTGACGGCGATGGTCGCGGCGTCAAGGTGCGAACCCCGTGCAAACCGCCTGACGCCATTCGACGCCGTCGCGGCCTGGCGAGCGCCGCGAGATCGTCGTGTCTTGCAGCAGTTTCGGTCTGGACACCGCTCACCGGCAAAGACACGAACGTGCTACGGAACCGAAGGTCGGGAGTTCGAACCGACGCGCCGCTCGACGCCTCATTCAGGTCTACCCGTGTCATCGCGTTACGGCGAAACCTCCTCGAACCGTCGCCCGCGGGTGTTGAGCGCAAACTGGGCTATCACGGCGGCGACGACCAAGAAGCCGCTCACGAGCAGGAACGCTCCGAGCACGCTTAGATGCGGGATCTCGGGCGCAATCAACAGCACGCCAATCCCGCCGCCGAGGTGGCCAAGGCCGTCGACGAGCCCGAAGCCCGTCGCCCGGGCGCGCGTCGGAAAGCTCTCGGTCGACAGGGCGTAGGTCATCGGCACCCATATGTTAAAGCCAAAGAAGACCACGCCCATTCCCAGGAACGCCACCAGGCTGCTGGTACCGGCCTCAGCGACAAGGACCGAGCCGACGACGGTGATCACCGCTCCGGTGGGCAGCCACAGCTTACGCTCCAGGCGTTCGGCCGACGCCACCGCGACCAGGGCACACAGCAGAAAGCCAAAGGCGCCGACCGCGTTGATCAGGCCCGCTTCTGGCGGGGGATAGCTCAGCGAGGTCAGCAGTGACGTGCCGCCTGCCGAGAACCCAAACACGGTCACGTAGGCAAAGAACCACATGAAGACCAGGACCAAGAACCTGATCAGGTAGGTCCGGTTGCCAAGTACTTGCGCAAACGCGCTGTAGCCGCCTTCGATCTCGGTGTCGACGGGTATGTCCTCGGCGGGGTCAGCCAGCGGTCCCCGGCGCGCCGCCATCTCCTCCATTGCGGTCACCACCGTGTCGGCTTCTCTGAAGCGCTTCTTTCCCACCAGCCAGCGCGGAGACTCGGGCAGCTGGACGCGCAGCAGGATTGCCACCAGAGCCAGCAGGGCCCCCACGGCGTACATCCAGCGCCAACCATCGACAAACCCGGGTCCGGCCTGGGCGAACGAGAGGCCCTTGGGCCACGGCGCCGGGGAAGTGGTCAAGAACAGGCCAAGCCAAATGCCCAGGAGTGCCCCTAGTGACGAGTTGACGAAGATCACCGAGATCCATTTGGCGCGGTCGCGACGGGGAGCGACCTCGCCAACATAAGAATTGACGATCGACAGGTCAGCCCCGACCGCCATCCCGGTCAGGATCCGGGCCAGCACGAAGTTGGTGTAGTCGGGGGCCAACGCCGTCCACAACGAACCGATTCCGGTCAGGACCATGGTGAACAGCAACATGTTGCGACGGCCGATCCGATCCGACAGAGGACTGAGCAGCAGCGTCCCGAGCACGTAGCCGGCGAGATTGAGCGCCACCGGCACACGCAGGGTCGTCAGCGCGTTCTGCGGTGTGCAGCCGTGCTTGAGCGCCACGCACGTTTGAATGAACGATACGTTGATGTCGAACACGTCGTAGAACGTGAACAGGAAGCCCAGCCCGATGATCCCAACGAACAGAAACGGCATCGACCAGACATCCAAGCGGTCAAGGCGCGCAAGTACCGATCCTCCCTCGGACGCCTCGCGTTTGGCATCCCCAGGTCCAGCCGCGCCGCTGGGGTCTGAACCCCGGCTCAGGTTCTCCACCCTTCCCTCCTCTCTTCTACGCACGGCCGAGGCCCCGCCCGGCCCAACATTCTGATGCCTTGTCTGTTCCTCAATCCGAGACGCGACAAACCGCGCAACCTGAACCCCCGCTCGATGCCAGGATCTTCAGCCCTGCTTCCGCGGCCAGCCGTCCGCGCTCCCGCACCCCGGCCCGCCACCGAACTCGCCAGAACCACAAGTCACAGGCCGGCCGCTGAAGCCGCGGCTAACGGTCGCTCTGCTTCGGCTAGAGACAGTTCTCCTCCCACGAGGGCCGGCGGGATTGAGGAGCGCCGCTCGAGCTCGCTGAGATCAACCTCGATGGGTGGCGCGGCGCGGTGCTCGTACCGCGGCAAGGGTGGGAAGCGATAGCTCGGACATCATCCACCACGGTCCACTCGCGACCGACCCCCCTGATCTCGGCCACAGCGGCGTCAGAGCATGGACGAGTTGACCTCAGCGGTCGCGCAACGCGTCCCGCCCATTCTCCGCGCGATCCGGGAACCGTGGTCGGCAGAGAATGCTCGTTCGTGGTGCGCAAGCATCGCGCAGGCCGATCCGACTCAGAGCAGAAGCCAAAGCCGCCCGACTCAGAGCAGGCGAGAGTCGTGCGCTGTTCTGGGAATCCAACGTGGCGGCCCAGAGCCGTTGAGCTAGCGCCTAGGAGGCGAGCGCGGGTACGGCCTGGTGTGCGTGATCGGGTCGGTCGGTCTGATCATCGGTGGTCTCGGGGGAAGGTGTGCGGTGGCAGACCGGTGATTGACGGAGGCGGTCATGGAGGTCGTCGGCGGGGACTGGCCGGCCGAGCAGGAATCCTTGCGCGACGCGAACGCCGAGGCGGCTGAGGAGTTGTCGTTGGGGTTCGCGCTCGACGCCTTCGATGATGAAGTCGTAGCGCAGCGCGCGGAGGAGGTCGATGATCGCGGTGAGGACTTCGGTGGCGACGTCGTTCTCGGGCACGCCTTCTAGAAACGCGCGGTCAAGCTTTATCCAGCGGGCCGGCACCTCGCGTAGCCGGTTCAGCGATGAGTAAGCGCGGCCGAAGTCGTCCAGACTGACCGTTATGCCCGCCTTGTGCAGGCCATGGGCGAATTCGAGGAGGCGCCGATCCTCGCGCAAGGCTTCTGACTCGGTGAGCTCGACGGTGATGTGGTCAAGGCCGAGCCCGCCGTGGCTCAGGCGGACGAGCAACGACTCCAGCGCGTCGGGATGGCGAGCATATTGGGGAGCCAGGTTGAAGCCGACGTAGGGGTCCAGGCCTTGGGTATGCCAGGCGTGGCGTTGGCGTGTGACTGCGCTTGCGACCCAGGCATCGATCGCGGTGATCATGCCGGTGCGCTCGGCGAACGGGATGAACGCTCCGGGATAGAGCAGTCCGCGTTCTGGGTGATTCCAGCGGACGAGTGCTTCCAGGCCAACGATCGAGAGATCGGCGACGTCGACCAGCGGCTGCCAAGGGAGCACGAGCTCGTCATGGGCGACCGCCTGTGGCAGTGTCGCGGTGAGCTCCAGAGCCGCGCGGTCACGGTCGCGGTCGCGCGTGTGCAGCGGACGTCCGCGGCGGATCTGGTTGCGTCCGGAGCCTTTAGCGTCGTACATCGCGGCGTCGGCATTCTCGATCAGCGCGCTTGCATCAGAGCCGTCATTTGGACAGCAGGCCACTCCGATCGACGCGCCAACCCGGACCGTGAGCCCGCGCAACGACACTGGCTGCGTGATCGCGCTGAGCAACCGCTCGGCGAGCCTATCCGCGTCGGGCGGATCCATCGCGATCAGCACAAACTCGTCTCCGCCCTGGCGCGCGAGCAAATCCTCGGGGCCGACCAGGGTCCGCATCGCTGCGGCGACGTGGCGCAGCAGATCGTCGCCGGCGCTATGGCCCAGGGTGTCGTTGACCAGCTTGAAGTCATCCAGATCGACGTAGAGCACCGTGAAGCGACGGCGCTCACCGACGACATGATCGAGGTGAGCCACCAGCGAGCCACGATCAGCGAGTCCGGTCAGCTGATCGAGTTGATCCCCCGCGCTCCGCGCGCCCCGACCGCGACTCCTCCGCGCAGCCGGGATTCGGTCGAATAACGCATTGCGCATCCTGGCGGGCATCGACCCTGCCGCCGGCGGGCTTGACTAAACCGAAGCTCCGCTGGACACCACCCCGAGCGGCGGCGATCGTCGGCGGTGCCGCAACATCTGCACTGCTACCGCCGTTGCTCCGGCGTCGCACGCCGCCACACTGACGCAACCGCCACGCGTCTCCGACGTCGGATGCTGGGCGAGCGACCTGCGAGTCGCGGTCATGAAGGAGACGGCCACGGGCGACCGGCGAGTCGCGCTCGTACCCGACGCGGTGGAGAAGCTGCTGGCCGACGACCACGAGGTGACGGTGCAGTCCGGAGCGGGCGGAGACGTCTATCCCGACGAGGCCTATGCGGCTGCCGGCGCGCGCGTTGCAGCGACGATCCCCTGGCCGACGCACAGGTCGTCGTCAAGGTGCAGGCGCCGACCGCCGAGGAGGTCGACCGCCTGCCCGAGGGCGCCCTGCTTATCTGCTTCCTGGACCCCGCCGGGGCCGAGGATCGCCTGCGGCGTCTCGCTGAGCAGCGGGTGACCGTCTTCTCGATGTCCACGATCCCGCGCACCGGCGCCGCTCAGTCGATGGACGCGATCTCGTCGATGGGCTCGGTGGCCCGACGAGCCCGAGACCGGACGCGCCGAGTCCTTCCTGAAGGCGTTGCTCGGCCTGCCGCCCGAGTTCGGTCGCCGTCGACGGGCCGACCGCTCGGCGGCCAATCGCGATGACAGCGGTGACGAGGACGGGGTCTTCATCAAGCGCTCGCTGTCGCCTGGCTTCGCCGGGATCGACAACCCGCTGTTCTACGACGAGGAGAAGACGATGATGCTCTTCTCCGACGCTCGCTCGGGACTCGATGAGGTCGTGGAGGCCGTGAAGAAGAGCTGACCCCGGCGTTTGGTGGGCGCGACGTACAGCATGATGCGACGGAGTCCGTTTCGTGCCGCGGTCGGCGCTGTCACTCGCGGGGCCAGCGGCGCCAACCCGACAAATGTCGAGTCACACGGCGCCGAGCTTAATCGACCGTCGCGTGGCGTGACGTTCGAGGTTTCGTAACGTTGCCTCGCGTCGGGGACGCCCCCGATACGAACGACGGAGGGGAACTCGTGGCCGCAACCCGCGACGCCGACGCTGCCGGGCAGAGCGACAGATCGCCGCTCACCGACACCGACCGTGCCGGGCTCCTCGAGTACATGATGCTCATGAGGGCCGTGGAGGAGGAGGGCCTGCGCCTGTACAAGCAGGGCAAGGTCCCAGGATCGTTTTACGACGGGCGCGGCCAGGAGGCGGTGTGCGTCGGTGCCACCTGGGCCCTGCACGGCAGCGATCCCATCTCCTCTCCGTTGATCCGAGACTTGGGCGCCCACCTGGTGCGAGGGACGGACCTGGTCGAGTTGTTCCGTCATTACATGGGCCGCTCGAACACCATCAGCCGCGGGCGCGAGGGCAATGTGCACTTCGGGGATCGCACCAAGGGCATCGTGGGGATGATCTCGATGCTTCCCGACATGATGGTCGTGGCGGTGGGGTTCGCGATGGCCTTTCGCATGCGCGGCGAGCGGCGGTGCGCCCTGACGTTCTTCGGCGACGGAGCGACCTCGCGCGGGGATTGGCACGAGGCGATGAACTGGGCGGGTATTGACCAACTGCCGGTCATCTTCGTCTTTGAGAACAATCAGACTGCCTACTCGACCCCGACCTCGCGCCAGTTCGCGGTTGATCCCGTTGACCGTGCTGCTGGTTACGGGGTGCACGCGATCACTATCGATGGCAACGATGTCGAAGCGGTCTTCGCCGCGACGTCGGCGGCGCGGACTCGGGCCGTCGAAGGCGGCGGCCCAACGCTGATCGAGACGCAGACCATGCGTATGCATGGTCACGGCGCTCACGATGACGCCGGCTACATGGAGAAGGATGTCCTTGAGAAGTGGGCTGCTCGCGATCCGATCAACAGCTACGCAGAGAGGCTTCGCGCCGATCGTGTTGACGTCGACGCCATTCAGGCGCGGGTCACGGAAACGGTGAGCGAGGCCGTGGACGCAGCGATGACCGGGCCGATGCCCGAGCCCAGCGAGGCGCTCGGCGACGTTTTCTGCCAGGGCGAGGCCGAGCCGATCGGCGAAGGGCCCACGCGTTGGAGCGGGTTTGCCCAAGAGGTCACCAAATGAGCACCGAGCGGACGTATCTGCATGCGATCTCCGCTGGCCTGCGGCAGGAAATGGAGCGAGATGACCGCGTCTTTCTGATGGGGGAGGACATCGGTGCCCTCGGAGGCGCGTTCAAGGTCACGGATGGGTTCGCGGAGGAGTTCGGGTCCGACCGGGTCCGCGACACCCCGATCGCCGAGGCAGGCATCGTCGGAGCCGCGGTCGGCGCAGCCATCGCGGGACTACGCCCCGTCTGCGAGATGCAGTTCGGCGATTTTGTGGCCTGCGGCTTTGACCAGCTGGTCAACGTCGCTGGCAAGATGCACTACCGGCTCGGTCTCGCCGTTCCGCTGACGCTCCGCCTCCCGACCGGCGGGGGCTTCTCCGGCGGACCCTTTCATTCACAGAACCCTGAAGCGTGGTTCATGCATGCACCCGGTCTGCGGGTCGTCGCTCCCGCGACGGTGCGGGATGCGCAGGGCCTGATCGTCTCCGCTATCAGGGACCCGAACCCGGTCATCTTCCTCGAGCACAAGAACCTGTACCGCCGCGTCAAAGACGATGTCGACGATGGCGAGATCTTCCCGACGCCGCTGACGGCGCGGACCGTCCGCCACGGCAGTGACCTGACGATCATCGCCTACGGCGCCATGGTGCACACCGCGGAACGAGCCGTCGCGGAGCTGGACGCCGACATCGAGATTCTCGATCTGCGCACCCTCGTGCCCCTCGACGAAGGTGCGATCCTGGCCTCCGTCGCACGAACCGGCAAGGTCTTGGTCCTCGATGAGGCCAACTACACCTGTGCCGCGGGGGCACAAGTGGCCTCGCTGATCGCCGACCGCGGGTTTGAGACGCTCGACGGTCCCGTTCGCCGGCTGGCGGCGCCTGACGTGCCCATCCCCTTCAGCCCGCCGCTTGAGCAGTTCGTCCTGCCGGGAGACGACGCCGTCAAGGAAGCCGCGCGTGGGCTCCTCGAGTACTGAGCGACTCATCGACATCGTCATGCCGGCGATGGGGACCTCCGTCTCGGAAGGGACGGTGACCACGTGGTGCAAGGAGATCGGCGATCCGATCGAACGCGACGAGAACGTCTGCGAAATCTCAAGCGACAAGGTCGACGTTGAATGTCCGGCTCCCGCCGCAGGCGTTCTTCGTGAGATCCTCGTCGAAGTCGGCGACACCGTCGACGTCGGTACCGCACTGGGACGCATTGGCGTGGCCGACGAGGACGCCGCGTCCAACGAGCCGGCCGAGGCTGATGAAGCAGCCCCGGCCTCGCGCAGCGAAGAATCCGGAGCTGAGACGGCCGCTGAGAGCGGCAGCGAAGGCGCTACGGGTTCCAATGACGCGCCCACGGACGAGGACGGTAACGAGCCGCATGTCACGCCGGTCGTCAGGCGTATGGCCGACCACCACAATCTCGACCTCTCCAAGATCGAGGGGACCGGACGCAACGAACGAGTGACCAAGAAAGACGTCGAGGCGCATCTGAGGGCCAGCTCGGATGAGCCCGGCGAGGCGCAGCCGCCGCTTGACGGCGAGTCGCGGGATCGTCCCGATCCAGATCAGGCTCCGCCTCCCGAGCCGGTCGCTGTCGCGGCATCCGCGCCGTCGGCGGCCGGCGAGCCGCAGCAGTTATCACGGATGCGTCAGTCGATCGGTCGTGCGATGCTCGACTCGCTGGCCACGGCTGCCACCTGCACGACGATCGTCGAGTGCGATATGAGCGCCGTGGAGCACGCTCGATCGCGGCTTGGGGTCACCGCGCTGCCGGTTGTGGCCAGCAAGGTGATTGAGACCCTGCGGGAGTTCGGCAGCCTCAACGCCACCCTGGACGGGGAGATGATGACCGTCTTCGACGACGTACATCTCGGGATCGCGGTCTCACTGGGCGAAGAGGGCCTGGTCGTGCCGGTGATCCGCGACGCCCAAGATCTCTCGATCGAGGGTCTCTCCAAGACGATCAAGAAGCTCGCGCGCGCGGCTCGGGACAAGCAGCTCGGCCCCGATGACTACGCCGGGGCGACATTCACGGTCACGAGCCCGGGCGCGTTCGGCGCGCTGATCGCGACGCCGGTGATCAACCTCCCGCAGGTCGGCATCCTCGATATCGAGACGATCACTCGTCGTCCCGTCGTCGTCGCCGAGGCGAACGGGAACGAGAGTATCGGCATCCGCTCGATGGCCTACTTCTGCCTCAGCTGGGATCACCGCGCCATCGACGGCGCGTACGCTGCGCAGTTCCTCACCGCGCTCCGTGCGCGCGTTGAGAGCATCTAGAGCGATGCGCGCAAGCGGATCTCCGTATGTCCGCTCAGCTCATCCGTCGTTCGCGCACCGTCGGCCTCAAGACCAAGCTGGTCATAGAAGTCGCGAGCCTGGCGATTCTCGGCAAGCACCCACAACGTCACCCACCGCCAGTCGTCCTCCTGGAGCGCAGCGAAAGCCGCTCGCATCAGCGCCCTACCGATCCCGAGGCGCCAAACCTCCGGATCGACGTAGATGGCCCCGATCTCCGCGACGCGATCATCGCCGGCGTCATCATCGCGGCTCGGGGTGACGAGGGCGCAAAACCCAAGCACTGCTCCATTCTCCCCGGCGGCGACGAACACAGAGCCCTTCCTGCCGGCCAGCACCTCGCGCCAGAACTGCTCTCGCCGGCTGACCGGGAGACCATCCAGCGTCTTGGCCGACATCAGGTCGCGGTAGGCGACCTGCCAGGCGTGGACATGGACCGCGGCGATCGCCGCCGCGTCGTCAGCCACGGCATGCCGGACGCTGACCACCATCATCCCACGCAGCGCGCCCCGGACCGTTGGCCTCTGCGCTCCAGGCGCCGGGATCGCCGATGGGGATCGACGCTGTCACTGTGAATCACCGATGGCCATCGACACACGCGACGCGCTCCGTATCAGCTACACCGGCGAGTTGGTCGGGGAGCCCGTGCCCGCCCGCACGATTCCGCCTTCGTAGGCGGCGAGGACTGCATGCACTCGGTCGCGAAGGTCGAGCTTCATCAGGATCCGCGCGACGTGCGTCTTGATGGTCGTCTCGCCGACGACGAGCCGTCCGGCGATCTCGGCATTGCTCATCCCGGTCGCGAGCAGCTTGAAGACCTCGAGCTCGCGCGGGGTCAGCTCGTCGAGGGCGGGGAGAGCTGCTGGGTCGGGCTTCGGCGCGGTGAACTGCTCGATCAGCCGGCGCGTGATCGTCGGCGCGAGCAGCGTGTCGCCGTCGCCGATCGTCGCAACCGCGCTGACCAGCTGCTGCGCAGGGCCGTCCTTGAGCAGAAAGCCGCTCGCGCCCGCGCGCGTCGTAGACGTACTCGTCGAGGTCGAAGGTAGTCAGGATCACCACCTTGGGAGCGGGCTCAAGCCCGGCCGCGAGGATCCGCCGTGTTGCCTCGATTCCGTCGAGGCCGGGCATCCGGATGTCCATCAGCACGACGTCGGGCTGCAGGTCGCGGGCGGCAGCCACGGCCTCGGTGCCATCGACCGCCTCGCCGACGACTTCGAGCGCGGGCTCGGCATTGAGGATCATCCGAAAGCCGGTCCGGATAAGCTCCTGGTCGTCGGCGATCAGGATGCGGACCGTCATGCGAACGCGGGCTCCGATCCGCGCGGCAGGCGAGCGATGAACTCCGATTCGTCCGGCCTCGATAGCACGTCGCCGTCGCACAGCCACACCCGCTCCCTCATCAGTTGGAGCGGCCAGGCGGGCGTAGCCGCGCCGTCCTGCCGCAGCTCGAGCTCGATGTCGTCCGGCCCGAACCGCAGCGACACTCCCGGCCGCGCACTGGCGGTGCTTGCAAGCGATGTCTCAAGCAACCTGTACAGCCCGAGCTCGATCCCCGCCGCGAGTGTCCCGGGCTCGCCCTCGACGGTCAGCTCGACGGCCTTGCCGGCATCCCGGGCCCCTTGGATCAGCGCGTACAGCTGATCGACCCCGGGCTGTGGCGCGCGCGGCTCTAAGGCGCCGCCGCTGTGCCTGAGCACCCCGAGCATCCGCCGCAGGTCACCCATCGCTGCGCGCCCCGTCTGCTCGATTGCGCCATCGCCTCGTCCGCCCGGTCGCTGGCGACCTCCAGCAGCCGCAGCGCGCCGAGCGCCTGGACGACCATCGCCGTTACCGAGCCGGCGATCGCCGCGTGCAGCTCGCGTGCAACCCGAGATCGCTCGCCGGCCACGGCCAGCCGAGCACGGGCCTCGCGCTCGAGCGCCAGTCGCTCGTTGGTCTGTGAGAGGCTCGCCGTCAGCAGCCGGTAGGAGCGGATCGCGCGCCCGGCGGCCCACGATCCGCAGATCGTGAATGCCCCGCCGGCGAACGTGCCGAGCTGGCCGCGCTCTGCGATCAGTTGCGAGGTACCGGCGCCGCCGATGAACAGCGCCAGGCCGCCGACCGCCTGGCGCCGCTCTGCCCAAACCGCGATCGAATAGGTCGGCACCACGATCAGGTAGGCGCCGATCAGCGGCGAGGACTTCAACTCGACCAGGAACGCGTTCATCACCGCGCCCAGCACGCCGACGACCAGCACGAACACCAGCGGCGACCGCCGCCTCCACGTTGTCGCCAGCGCGATCGCGGCGACGACGATCAGGTTCAGCGCCATCGGCCCTCGGCGGTCGTGGGCGTCCAGCACCGCGGACTCGAGCACCGCGAGCATGACCCCGGCAAGTACCGGGTCAAGCCATGGCCAGCGTAGTCCGACGGCGGGTTGCGCGCCGCTCGCCGCCGCGCGTGTTTGAGATCCCCTGGTCTCGGGCGCCGGCTGAAACGGGATCCGCGCACTGACTTCGAACCCTCCCTGGGGCCCCCGGCCCGGCGTGCAGCTCACCCCCCTGCAGCTGGACGCGCTCGGCCATGCCGGTCAAACCGTGGCCGGAGCCGTTGACCGAGGCGGCGGCAGACGGCACGCCGCGCCTCCGGTGTCCGTGATCCGGAGCTCGAGCTCGTCGGCGCCAATCGACACCGTCACGTGCGCCCGCGCGCGACCGGCGTACCTGATCGCGTTCGTGAGCGCCTCCTGGACGAGCCGGTAGGCAACCAGATCGAGGTCGGCCGGCACGGCCGCGAGCCGTCCCTCGACGGTCAACTCGACGGGCAGACCGGCCGCCTCCGCGCGCGCGATCAGCGCTCCGAGCCGGTCGAGCCCGGGGGGCGCGCCCTCCGGAACGTCGTCCGAGTCGCGATGCAGGACACCAACGATCCGCCGTAGCTCCACCAGCGCCTCGCGGCCGGAACGCTCGACCAGCGCCAGCGCCTCGCGGGCCGCAGCGACATCGGACTCCGCCACCCGCCGAGCGGCAGCGGTCTGGACGACCATCACGCTGACGCAGTGAGCAATGACGTCATGGAGCTCACGCGCCATCCGGCTGCGCTGCTCAGCGGCAGCGCGACGAGCGTCCAGCTCCTGCTCGTCGAGTAGCTGCGCAGCACTGGCGGCGAGGTCGTCGGCCAGCGCCCGACGCTGCGCAAGGGCACGGCCGGCCATGAACGGAAGCGGCCCGATCAACGCCCAGGCGCCGAGCATCGAGCCGACGGTCCCATCGGTCGGCACGAACGTCGCCGCCGCGGTACCGCCCAGCAGGTACGCGAGCGGCGCCACGTTGACCAGCGTCCACGGCCGACGGCCGAGCGTGTAGAAGCCGAGCGCCAACGACGCGACCTCGATCGAGCCGTCGCCGTTGTATCTGCTCGAAAGCTCGAACACGATCAGCCCGGTGACGCCCACAACCGTGCTCAGCACGGGATCGGCGCGCCGCCACGCGACGCTGCCGGTGAGCGCGACGAGCGCCGCGATGGCAACCGGTCCAACCGAGCGATGTGGCTGCGAATTGGCGTCAGCGATCGCGCCCGCGGTCAACAGCACCGCAACGGCACGGTCGACCCACACGAGATCGATCCGACAGATCAGCTCGTCCACCTTGCCCACGAGGGCAAGCTAGCGCCGCAGGCGAGCGACGCATCATCCGCGCGGACGATCGGAAATCGTCCTGGAGTCCACGCGAAATCGCTCGCACCGCCGACGACGCGCGGCCCCGGGGCTGGGACCGTTACAGCCACCTGATCAACCACTCCAACGGGGGTATTCACATGTCGCTCAACCTGACCCGTTTCAGCCGGAACACCTGGATCGCCTACCTGCTCGTGGAGATCGGCCTATTCCTGGTCGCCAACCTTACCGCCAAGAGCGCCAGCCACCCGGGGACCGTGAGCAACGTCTTCTTTGACACTTTCATCGTCGGGCTGGTCATCGCGGCAGCCCTCGGCATCACCGCGCTGGTCCGCTCGCGCCGGGCCTGACAGCACCCCGAGGCCGGAGCCCACGCGACGGCAGGGGCTCCGGCGCCCCTGAGCCAGGTACCGCCCGCAGCACGTGACGCGCAGCCTCCTGATTTGGGCGGCTATTGCGGGCGCGCGCAGCGGACGCAAAGACCGGTGAGGACGAGCTCCGCGCGATCGGGCTGAAAGCCCGCGGAGCGGGCGAGTCCTACCGGGACGCTGAGGTCGACCTCGCCTTCCAGATCCTCGACCGTCCCACAGCAGCGGCAGACCATATGTTGGTGGGGATCGGTCCGAGCGTCGTAGCGCGCGACGCCGAGCCCGACATCGAGCCGACGAATGAGGCCGAGTTCGACGAGCAGCTCAAGGGTGGCGTAGATCGTCGGCGCGGAGGTGCCGGGCAGCTCTTCTCGCACGGCGTTGTAGATCTGCGAAGCGGTGAGGTGACAGACGTGACGCCGTAGCGCCCGCAGGATCATCAGCCGTTGGGAGGTGACGCGCTGGCCGCGCGAGTGCAGCAGTGCGACGAGGTCGTCGGTGGACGTGGAGGGCATGGGCGGTGGGGTTAGGGAAGCCTAATCTTACAGAGTTGCTATAACAGACGCTAAATAAGAGTTGGCCGCCACCTCGCCCTCTGATAGGGGACATCATATGCGTGAAGAACCCGAAGCGACGATCGATACGCGAGGCCTCCAGGCCCATCCGGGCCTCAGGGGGTTTCTCTCGCGCCTGTGCGGCTGCAACGAAGAAGAGGAGTTCGTGCTGCAGGTCGTGCAGCCTTCGCTCGTCGGTCTGATCGACGGCACCGTCTCGACGCTCGCGCCGATCTTCGCCGCCGCGATCTCGAGCAACTCGAAGACGGCTCTACTGGTCGGTCTCGCCACGGCGCTGGGCGCCGGGGTGAGCATGGGCATCTCTGAAGCGCTGTCTGACACTGGTGAGCAAACCGGCCGTGGCTCGGCGGTGGTCCGCGGTGCGATCACGGGCGGCGCGACTGCGCTGGGGGGCGTGTTCCACTCGCTCCCGTTCGTGATCAGCAACGTCAACCACGCGCTCATCGTGGCCGGGATCGTCGTCGCGATCGAACTGTTTGTGATCGCGTGGGTGCGCTATCGATTCCTCAAGGTGTCCCTGCGCTCATCGTTGATCGTGGTGACGCTGGGTGGCGCGATCGTTCTCGCGATCGGGGTAGCGATCGGCAGCGCGTAGCTCCCCGCTGGACCTCCCGCCACGGCTCGGGTCGCCGCCGCTCGACCGCGTGTTCACGAGACGGTCTGGGCGCAGGTGAAACCGGGGCGTCCGGCGGGCGTCGACGACGGTGGCGGCGCGTGTAGGCAGACCACCACGACCGCTGGGCGCTTGGCAGAGGCGGGACGGAGAACCCTCGAGCGTTCGTCGAGGCCAAGGGCGGGGGGTTGAGGCATTCGGCGCCAAGGCCGATAGCGAGACGATGAACGGCTCAGCTGTAGGCGTTCGATCATCCGTCAGCGCGCGACACCGGGGTGGGGGCGCCGCGCGGTGGACTCGACCGTTGCGTCGTCCGACGGGCTCCGGCTGATGGTCGCCAGGACCCGGACTTTCCGCGCAACGCCAGACGAGCGCTCTGCGCGCACCGGGCTCGCGGGCTTACTGCTGGCGCCGCTGCTTGCGCTGGCCGTCATGGCGAGCTCGGCCGCCGGAGCTTCGGTCCAGTACTGCGCCCAGGTCCCGATCGTGGCTGGGATCCCGCCATGGGGCTTTCACACGGGTGCGCCGATCGCCGGCGCGATCGGCAGCTACGCCCGCGGCCACGGTGACGTCAACCTGGCCGCCAACACCGCTTCCGGGATCCTCTGCCAGGTCGACCGCGTCCGCCGCCAGCCCGACCGCCTGATCATCATGACCGTCGAACACCGCCTCATCTACCACTCCCACCACGCGGTGATGTGGGGCGTGCCCGGCAACATCATGAAGATCATCGTCCGGGTGCAGAGCAGCACCGATCCACGGTGCCCGGTGGGCACCCTCGGCCGCGTGACCCTGTTCGCCAGCTACAACGGGGTGCGCAGCGACAGCGTCCAGTTCACGTTCCCGCCCGCCTGCTCAGACCACGACCACCAGTACCACGGTCCGCAGGTCAATAACCAGGTCCCACCGCTGTAGCCCGGTCTTCCCGTCTTCTCGGAACCGGTGCGTCCAGCTGGCCTGACCCGTCCTCCCCGGAACCGAAGGCCACGACTTCGCGTCTCCCCGGGCGCGCTCCCGCGGGTCGCGCGAGTTCTCAAACCTGCGGCAGTTGCAGGCTCAACGCGCGGCTTGTAGAAGAATGCCGGGCGTGTGCCTTCTCGCACCGCCGCCCGATCCGACGCCGGCAGTGATCCCGCGCGCTGCCGAGGCGCACGCCGGCGTCGTGGCCGTCCCAGCCGTCGCCTCCCCTGCCGCCGACGATTAGCATTCTCCGAGGGCCCGTCAAGGAACACGCCATCACAGCGACTGATCACCTGTCCCTGAGCGAGCCCGCAATCGCCGAGCTCGAGCGTCTGCGCCACCAGCGCATGGTGCGCCGGGCGGCCGAGCGTCGTATCGCCCGACGGCGGCGGCGGCGGCGGGCTCGCCGCGCCAGCGTCGCGGCGCTGGTTCTCGCCCTCGGCGCCGTCGTCGCGGTCGTCGTCGGGGCCGGCGAGCACGCGACCGTGCGGGCACGCCCCGATCTCGGCCGCGGGCGCTCCCAACTCGCCGGCCGCGGCGCGCGAACGCCGTCCGGGGTGCGGGCGGCCCACCGGGGTGCGCTCTCGGTCGGCCGCGAGCCCGTCGACGCGCTGCCGTTCGCGCCCAACCCGGCCGATCGCATTCCGGGGCCGCTGGCGGTGCCCTCGATGTACGCCGACGGACTGCCGTGCTCGACGGGATGCCGTCCGTACGGTGCGCTCACGGGCTGGCCGCTGAAGCCGTTTCATGCCGAGCACGGCGTGCGTGCCGGGTTCAACGAGCTGCGGCCCGACTCGCTGCACGTCGGGATCGACATCCAGGCCCGCGACGGCGCGGCCGTCTACGCCGTGCAGCCCGGTGTCGCCACCGTGCTGACCGCGGTCGGTCCGAACGCCCGCGTGCAGGTCGGCAATTACGTGTACTGGCACATCGCGCCCTCGGTCCGGACGGGCGAGCTCGTGCGTCCGTTCCACACGGTCCTCGGACACGTCCTGCCCGACTACGGCCACATCGCGTTCTCCGAGCTCGACCTCGCCGGTGGGTATGTCAACCCGTTGCGCCCGGGCGGAAGCGTGCTCCGACCCTACGTCGACCACGCCCATCCGGAGATCGCGCGTCCTGAGGTCTCCGCCGACGGCCAGGTCGTCGCCGCCGTCTACAGCCCGCAGACATTCGTGCAGAGGACGACCTATCCGACACCCGTCCTCGCTCCCGCCGCCCTCGCCTACCGGCTCGAGACGCCCGCCGGGACGCGGATGACCCCGCTGGAGTGGACGTTCCGCGGCACGCACCTGCTCCCCTTCGTCCAGCGGAGGCTGATCTACGCGCCGGGAGCGCACGCGCCGGGCTTCTGGTGCTTCGCGCGGCGGCCCCTGTGCGTCCCGCATTGGCTCTTCCGGGTCGCCGGAGGCACGACCCCGCCGCTGCCGGCGACGCTCGTGCCCGGCCGCTATCGGCTCACGATCTACGCGTGGAACTGGACCGACAACGTGACCGCGCTCGACACGATGGTGCGACGCACCGCGACCGGGTGGCGGCCGATCGGCCACTTCCCGGCGGCCTTGTCGAACGACCCTGGGTACGGGACGACGCCGCTCGCCGCTCCGTCGCCGTTGCCGTCGCCGTAGCGACCGTAGCGGCGGCTGCGCCCGAGCCTCGGTCACCAAGCGCGCGGAGGCCACCAGCGTGCACGGCACGGCGGCTCCGTCGGTTCGACCGAGTTCGACCGACGAGGCGTTCCAGGGCTATCTCAACGAGCTGGTCTGGCCGCTGCTGCGCATCGTGCGCGCCACGCTGCCCCAGATGATCGAACGCCGGTCGGGCAAGATCGTGGCGGTCACGAGCTCCGGCGGGTGGGCGACGTGACGCCCGTATAGGACTGAGATAACACGGATTTGTGTTATCTCAGCGATACGTGTATGCTTGTCTCCCGTGCCGACCGATGCCGCGCTCACGTTCGCCGATCACATGGGCCGCTTCTCCGCGCGCCGCCATGCCTACCCACCGATGGCGGGGCGGCTGTTGGGCTATCTGGCGGTGTGCGATCCGCCCGAGCAGAGCATCGGAGACCTGTCCGAGGCGCTGCTCGCGAGTCGCAGCGCGATCGCCGGAGCGGAGCTGGGGGAGCTGGTGCGCGAGGGCCTGGACGTCCTCGGCCACGCTCCGCCCGACCGGCGAGCCGCGGTGTTGGAGATGGCCGCCTTCGCCGAGTTCCTGTGCGAACGCATCCCGAGGTTGCAGCAGGAGTGGGAGAGCCACCTCGAGGCGCTGCGCGCTGTCGGTGAGCTGTCCGCAGCTGCGGGCGTGGGAGGCCCGGGGAGACGCTGATGAGCCCGTCCGCTGCGGCGATCACGGCCACCGGGGTGCGTCACTGCTTCGGGCAGACGCGCGTCCTCGACGGCATCGATCTCGAGGTCGGCGAGGGGACGATCTTCGCGCTGCTGGGACCCAACGGCGCCGGCAAGACGACGATGGTGCGAATCTTGAGCACCCTGATCTCTGCCGACGCCGGGCACGTGGCGGTCCTCGGCCACGACGTTGCCACCGAGGCCGAAGCGGTGCGCGCCGTGATCGGCGTCACCGGTCAGTTCTCGGCCCTGGACGACCTGCTCACCGGGCAGGAGAACCTGCGTCTGATGGCTGACCTGCAGCATCTCCCGCGGTCCGAGCGCCCCGCGCGGGTGGCCGAGCTGCTCGAGCGCTTCGAGCTGGCCGACGCCGCGACGCGGCCGGCGTCGACGTACTCAGGGGGGATGCGCCGCCGGCTTGACCTGGCGATGACGCTGGTCGGCTCACCCCGGGTGATCTTTCTCGATGAGCCCACCACCGGCCTTGACCCGCGCAGCCGCCGCACGATGTGGCACACCATCCGCAGGCTCGTCAGCGAGGGTGTGACGATCCTGCTCACCACCCAGTACCTGGACGAGGCCGACCAGCTCGCCGACCGGATCGCCGTGCTTGACAACGGCCGAATCGTCGCCCAGGGCACTCCGACCGAACTCAAGCGCCGGATCCCGGGCGGGCGCATCCAGCTGCGCTTCGCCGACCCGGATCAGCTCGCGACGGCCGCCGAGCTCCTGCAGGCGATGTCACGCGATGAGAACGACCTCACCCTGCAGGTGGCGGCGGACGGGAGCGTGGCCACGCTGCGCGATCTGCTCGGCAGGCTCGACGACGCGGGACTCGACGTTGAGCAGCTTGAGATCCACACGCCGGATCTCGACGACGTGTTCTTCGCCGTCACCGCTCATCCCAGCTCGCCGGACGCCGGCGCGCAGCAGGCCAGCGCGCGATGACCACCGTTGCCCACACGGTCGGCGACTCCGCGACGATGCTGCGGCGCAACCTGCGCCGCCTGCGCCGCTACCCCTCGATGACCCTGATCCTCATCGCCTTTCCGATCGTGTTCCTGCTGCTGTTCGTCTACGTCTTCGGCGGCCAGCTCGGAGCCGGTCTCCGCGGCGTGGGCGCAGCGGCCGGTGCGCCCGCCCGAGGACGCGCGGCGTACCTGAACTACCTCGTCCCGGGGATTCTGCTCCTGACCGTCGCCGCCACCGTCCAGGGCACCGCGATCACCGTCGCCATGGACATGACCGGCGGGATCATCGATCGCTTTCGCACGATGGCGATCGCGCGCGCGTCGGTGCTCACCGGCCACGTGCTCGCCGCGCTCATCCAGACCCTGGGCAGCGTCGCCATCGTCGCGGGCGTCGCCCTGGGCCTCGGCTTTGACCCCACCGCCTCCGCAATCGACTGGCTGGCCGCCGCCGGGATCATCGCCCTGTTCGCATTGGCGCTCATCTGGCTGGCGGTCGCGCTCGGCCTGGCCGCCAAGAGCGTGGAGACCGCGAGCAACACCCCGATGTTCCTCACGCTGCTCCCGTTCCTGGGCAGCGGCTTCGTCCCCACCGCCACGATGCCCGTCGGGCTGCGCCAGTTCGCCGCCTACCAGCCCTTCACCCCCGTCACCGACACCCTTCGCCACCTCCTCACCGGCACCCCGAGCGCAGGCCACGCGATCGCCGCCATCGCGTGGAGCGCCGGCATCGCCCTCGTCTCCTACGTCTGGGCCAGACGCCTCTACGACCGCCGACACGCCCGCTGACCGCGCGGCGCGGGCCGAGAGAGGACGACCTCGCGCGGGCGGCGCAAGGCCGAGGGGGCCGACCCGGCGCGGGAGCTCAGACCGCCGCGCGCCGCTGCAGGATCATGTCGAGGCGATCGAGCGACGCGCGCTGGATCGCCGGCGGTCGCGCCCGGTGCGCGGCGACCGCCAGCCGTCGCGCGATGAGGTCCTTATGGTGCTCACGGATCGACTCGCCGACGTCGTCCCCCCACGCGTCGACGGCGGCCTGGGCACCCTGACGGATCTCTTCGAGGAACTGCGGGGTCGGCTCGGCGTCGACGAGGCAGCGCAGTCCGAACCCGACATGCCACCGCTCGTCGAGCTCGACCCGCTGCACGCCCCGGTACACGCCGGGCAGCGCCTCGTCGGCGAGCTCGGAGAGCAGCGCCGACTGGCCGGCGGCGAACACCGCGCCCTCGAGCAGCATGTGGTAGAGGCCGACGCCCTCGCCGAGCCCGGCGCGTCCCGCCGAGAGCTCGGCCGCCATCGCCGGCAGACGCTCCTCGAAGAGCTCGAGGACGTCGGCCGAGACATGCTCGCGGGCGGCGGCGAGTCGATCGGCGGGAGCATCCCCCGCCAGCCCGACCACCTCCGCCGCGATGCGATCGAAGAGCTGGGCGTGGCGCTGCTCGTCGCGGCGCTGCAGGAACAGCGCCCAGGTGACGAGCGTGTCGTCGGCGGCGCGCCCGAACGGCGTCAGGTGCTCGGCGACCGCCGTCTCGGCGACGCGGAAGCCGCAGAGCAGCCTCGTCAGGCGCTCGCGACGCTCATCGGCGAGCTCCGGCCAAGCGCGCGCATCGGGCGTGAAGTCGATGGCCCGCGGGTCCCACTGCAGCCGAGCCACGATCCTCGAGAAGTAGGCGGGCTGAGCGAGCATCGGATCAGAGGCTAGCGGCGGTGTCCCGCACGGGACGAAACGACTTCATACACAGAGTATGACGCATCGTCGTTCTCGACGCGGATTCCGACGCACCGGCGACCGGCGCACCACGACCAGTCAAGAGAAGGGCCCCACTGTTACATTACGGCCACTGCATCGGTTGGAGAGGAGCGTCCCGGCGCGCGACGCAGGCCGGGCCGGCCAGCGGCAGCTGGCGGCGAACGCGTGCGCTCGTTGACGGGAGGCGGCCTCGCCGAACCACGACCCGGGAGGTTTGCCGTATGACTGGCACCACACAGAACTCCGCCGAGCTGCCGGAGCTGGCCCGGCAGAATGGAGCGACGCTGGGTCGGGTGCTCGGCTCGGGAACGGTGGGACACGCCGAGGAGGGGTCCCCGATGCGCGCCACGGTCAGGATCCCGGAGGACGAGCTGGTCTGGGAGCCCGGAATCCTCATCCTGCCCCATGGGGGCGATCTCGAGCTCACGCTCATCAACGACGACAAGAACACGCACTGCGCGGTCCTGCCGAGCAACGGCGACAGCCAGTTCATCTGGCTGGTCAACCACTCCAAAGGCAAGGCGAACCTCAACCTCGACGGTCCGGGCTACTACTGGTTTGGCTCGCGCACCGGCAACGACGAGGGCCGGGGACTGACCGGGGCGATCATCGTGCAGGGGGACACCCCTGACGAGGCCAAGCTCGACCGCCCGCCCCAACCGCAGCCGTAGGCAACCGGAGAAAGGAGAGCAACCATGGCAGTAGAGGAAGAGGACTATCTGGACGCAGGGGTCGCCGTCCAGAACGCCGCCCTGAGCGATGCCATCGGGGAGGCGCCGCAGACCTCGGAGGTCACCTACGAGCGCCTGCTCAAGGCGCGCTCGGAGCCCGAGAACTGGATGACCTACTACGGCGCCTACGACGGGCAGCGCTACAGCACGCTGGACCAGATCAACACCGGCAACGTCAAGCGGCTGGTCCCCGTGTGGGTCTTCCAGGCCGGCTCGTCGGGCATGCACGCGGGCGCATCGACGTATTCGTTCGAGGCCAGCCCGCTCGTCGTGGACGGCGTCATGTACCTCACCGGCTGGGACAACTGGGTCTGGGCGCTTGACGCCAAGACCGGACAGGAGCTCTGGCGCTACAAGCACGCCGCCCCCTACGACGTGTCGCTGTGCTGCGGCAACGTCAACCGCGGGTGCGCCGTCGCCCATGGCAAGGTGTTCGTCACCACCCTGAACGCCCACGTGCTGGCGCTCGACGCCAAGACCGGCAAGTGCGTCTGGGACCAGGTCTACGGCGATGTTCGGGCCGGCGAGAGCGCGACGGTCGCCCCCCTGGTCGTCAAGGACATGGTCATCGTCGGAAGCTCCGGCGGCGAGTTCGGGGTCCGTGGCCACACGGACGCCTTCAACGTCGAGACCGGGGACCGCGTGTGGCGCTGCTACATGATCCCCAAGCCCGGCGAGCCCGGCTCGGAGACCTGGCCCGAGGACGGCGAGGCCTGGCAGCGCGGAGGCGCGAACTGCTGGATCACTCCCACCTACGACCCGGAGCTCAACCTCCTGTACTACGGGACCGGCAACCCATGCCCCGACTTCGACGGGCAGGTCCGCGAGGGCGACAACCTCTACACGGACTGCGTCGTCGCCGTGGATGCCGACACCGGCCAGATCAAGGCCCACTATCAGTACACCCCGCACGACGTGTGGGACTACGACTCGACGATGGAGAACATCCTGTTCGAGATGGACGGGCGCAAGTGCCTGGCCCACTTCGACAAGAACGGGTACATGTTCGTCCTGGACCGCACCGATTGTTCGCTGATCCGGGTGGTTCCCTTCGTCGACCGGATCACCTGGGGCGAGATCGATGCCGAGGGCAACGTGACGCCCAAGGAGTTCCCGCACGAGGAGGGGGTCCCGTCTCACTTCTGGCCCGGCCCGGCCGGCGCCAAGGAATGGACGCACGCCTCCTACAACCCGAACACGAACCTGTTCTACGTCCCGGTGCAGGACGTCGGCGCGACGGCCACGCGGCGGCGCCGGGAGTTCAAGGAGAGCATCCCCTACTGGGGCGCGGGCGTGGCCGTCGACCTCGAGGACACCGCGGGTTCGATCAGCGCGTTCGATCCGTCCACGGGGCAGGAGACGTGGCGCTGGCACAACGACAAGAACATGCCGATGTGCGCATCGACACTGACCACGGCCGGTGGCCTCGTGTTCGCCGGTGAGCCCTCGGGGAAGTTCAACGCCCTCGACGCCAAGACCGGGGAGCATCTGTGGCAGTTCCAGTGCGGAAGCGGCCACCACTCGAGCCCGTCCACGTACAGCATCGACGGACGGCAGTACATCGCCGTGCCGAGCGGCTGGGGCGCGTGGACCGAGGGGTTCTTCGCCGAGGCGCTCGGCGCGAGGGCAGGCGACGCGCTGTTCGTGTTCGCGCTGCCCGAAGAGTAGGTCTGCCGCTTGCGGCCGATCGGCTCTGCGCCCGCTCCGCGTCCTGCCGGGACGCGGAGCGGGTCGCCCCGCGCCACTGATCTCCGTCGCCATCCGCCGAGGTACGAATGATCGGCAGCCTGCTCATCCTGGGGTTCACGCTCAGCCTCGACAACTTCCGCACGGCGATCGTCCTCGGCGGCCTTCGGCCGACGTGGCGCCGCTCGGTCAAGATCGCCGTGACGTTCGGGATCTGGGACGGAGTCGCACCGCTGGTGGGGATCGTCGTGGGTCACTACGTGGGCGGCGTGATCGGCTCGACCGCCGACATCGTGGGCGCGATCGCGCTCGGCGTCTACGGGCTCTACCTCATCGTCCAGGCTTGGCGCACCGAAGTACCGGACGAGCTCAACGAGCGGGTCATGCTGTTCGGTCTCCCGGTGCCGCTGAGCGTGGATAACGTCGTGGCCGGGACGAGCCTCGGCCTGCTCGGCTACTCACCGTGGCTGGCGCCGCCGCTGTTCGCGACCACCACCGCGCTGATGTCGCTCGCCGGCCTGCAGATCGGCCGCGTCGCGGCTCACCTCATCCCGGTCCGGCCCGACCTCCTCACCGGGGCCGCGCTGATCGTGATGGCCGTCCTGCTCGGCTTCGGCGTACTCTAGGCGCGACCCGCCGCCGCGGCAGACCGACGCGCACGTCAACCGCCGACCCCTGATGTCAACCGTCCTCGGTCTCGCCGCGCTCGCCGCCGGGGTCGCGGCGGCCGTCTGGGCCGCCGACGTGCTCGTCGACGGCCTGCTCGGGGTGGCGCGCGCGCTGGGGATCGCGCCCTTCGTGCTCACCGTCGCGCTCTCGGGATTCGAGACCGAGAATCTCGCCGCCGGCATCGCGGCCGACGTCAAGGGCCTGCCCGACGCCGCCGCCGGGACGTTCCTCGGCGGCACGACGTTTCTCGCTCTCGCGGTGGCGGGCCTGGGCAGCCTGATCGCGCCGATGCGCGTTGGGCTGCCGCGCCGGTTCGCAGCCTGGACGGCGGTCGCGCCGCTACCGCTGCTGGCCTTCGCGCTCGATGGTTATCTGTCACGCCTCGAGGGCGGCATTCTCGTCGCATGGGCGGCCGTGGCGCTCCTCGCCCTCGCGCGCACGGGCCGCGACCTGCTCTCAGACGACGACGAAGCGCCGGCGCGGCGACCGGCCGGGCGTCTGCTGGTCGGACTGGCGGTCCTGACCGGCGGCGGCTGGATGCTGGGCGAGGGCCTGCGTACGACGGTGCGCAACCTCGGCATCTCGGGCGCGCTGCTGGGCAACACCGCGGTCGCCGCCTCCGTGGAGGCCGAGGAGGTGGCCCGGGTCGCCGTCCCGGCGCGGCGCGGCCGTCCGGAGCTCGGTCTCGGGACGATCGTCGGCAGCGTGATCCACTTCGCGGCTCTGAACGCCGGGGTGATCGCGCTGATCCGGCCGCTGTCCCTCAGCCAGGACACCACGCGCTTCTATCTGCCGGCGGCGGCCGCCGGCCCCGTGGTGCTGGCCGGGCTCCTGCTGGCGCGTCCCCAGCTCGGCCGCGTCGAGGGCGCGGCGCTCGTCGCGCTGTACGTCGCCTATGTGGCGGCCGCGATCGCCATCTCGGCCTGACCATCGCTGAGACGGGTGGCGAGCTCGACGAGCAGGCGGACGCCGTAGCCGGTGGCTCCGCGGCCAAACGCGTCGCCGCGATCCTCGTCGAGCAGCGCCGGGCCGAGCATGTCGACGTGCGCCCACGGCCCGTCGCCCGCGAACTGGGCGAGGAAGGTCGCGGCCACGATCGGATATCCGAATCCCTTGCCGGCGACGTTGCGCAGGTCGGCGACGGTCGACTCGATCAACGGGCGGTAACGCGGATGCAGCGGCCAGGGCCAGGCGAGATCGCCGCTGGCGTCGCCGGCCCGCACGATCGCCTCGCGCCACGCGGGGTCCGGCGAGAACACCCCGGCGTACAGGTCGCCCATGCCGGCGCGCAGCGCTCCGGTCAGCGTCGCGAGGTCGACGAGGTGGGTGGCGCCGCGGTCGCGCGCGTACCAGAGCGCGTCGGCGAGGATGAGCCGCCCCTCGGCGTCGGGATTGATGACCTCGACGGTCAGCCCGGCGGCCGTATCGATGACGTCGGTCGGGTGGATCGCGGTGCCCGAGAGCATGTTCTCGCAGGCCGGCACGACGCCGGTCACCGAGATCGGGAGCCCGAGCTCGGCGATCGCGCCGAGCGCCGCGACGACCGCCGCCCCGCCCCCCATGTCGGCCTTCTGACGGATGATGTCGGACTGCGGCTTCAGGAAGTAGCCGCCGGTGTCGAAGGTGACCGCCTTGCCGACGAGGGCCAGCCTCGCGGTCGTGGCGACCTGCGGCGGCTCGTGGGAGAGCACGAGCAGGAGCGGCGGCTCGGGACTCGAGCCGCCGACCGCGGCGAGCGCGGGCAGACCCGCCTGGCCGGGATCGATCGCCTGCACCGTCAGCCGCGGGAGCCGCGCCGCGCGCGCGGCGAGCTCACTCGGGGTGACGATGTTCGCCGGAGCGTCGACGAGCTCGCGCGCGGTGTTCGTCCAGCGCGCCACGAGCGCGGCGCGTTGCGCGTCCGCCGCCAGCTCGGGTGCGGCGCCGCAGATGACAAAGCGCGCCACGCCCGGCGACGGCGGCTCGCGGCGCCAGCGCCGTCCGTCATAGCCGCCGAGAACCGCGCCCTCGGCGAGCGCGCGCACCTGCTCGGCCGCCCCCACGGCAAGCGCGGGGTCGAGCGACCACGCCACGGTCGCGCCATCGCGGCCGGCGCGGACCGCCCGCGCCGCCGCCGTGCGCAGGCCCTCGACGTCCTCGGGAGCGGCGAGCACCGCGAGCTCGAGGGCGTCGGAATAGACGATCGCCACCGGGTCGGCGGCCTGGAGCGCACGCTCCGGAGCCCCGAGGGCGACAGCGCGCGGACCGGCCGCGACGGCGATCAGATCGGCGCCGACGGCCTCGGCCGGCTGGTCGGTCAGCTCGATGCGCACGGCGGGGGATGAGACGTCGAGGAACGGGGGTGGTTCGATAGCATGGCGGCTGTATACCCGAGTAGGAAGGCGCTGCATGATCTGGGTCAAGCCCGAGTTCGAGATTGTCGACCTCTGTTCAGAGGTCACCTCCTACCTCCACACCCGGTAGGAGCGAGAAGCTCGACGTGGTCCCCGGCACCTGCCGGGGCTGCGTCTGCTTCGTGGGTCAGGTGCACGTCCGCGTTCTCGGCTCCGCTGCGGGCGGAGGCTTCCCGCAGTGGAACTGTCGGTGCCCGAGCTGTGAGGCGGCTCGCGCCGGCGCGGCCCGGGCTCGGACGCAGTCGTCGGTGGCCGTCCGCGGCGATCGAGGTCCGTGGTTCCTCGTCAACGCGTCGCCGGACGTGCGCGAGCAGCTCGAGGGGCTGCATCCCGCGGATCCCGACGCGGTTCGCGGCACGCCGATCGCCGGGGTCCTGTTGACCGACGCCGAGATCGACCACACCGCCGGCCTGCTGCTCCTGCGCGAGGCGGGCGCCCCGGTGCAGATCTTCGGCAGCGCCGAGGTGCGCGTCGCTCTCAGCGACGGCTTCCCGGTCCTGACCATCCTGCAGCGCTACTCGGGGATCGACTGGCACACGCTCGCCGACGGCCGCGAGACGACCCTGCCGGGGTCGAGCCTGACCGTCGAGCCGTTCGCCTCGGGCGGCGACGCGCCGCGCTACTGCGACGCCGAGATGGAGGCGCGCGGCTACGTGTTCCGCGATCGCGCCAACGAGGCGGTCCTCTGCTACGTGCCCGGCCTCGCCCGCCTCGACGGGGCGGTGCGCGACCGGCTAGCCGCCTGCGACCTCGCGCTCGTCGACGGGACGTTCTGGCGCGATGACGAGCTGGCGCAGCTCGGGATCTCCACCCGATCGGCGCGCGACATGGGGCACGTGCCGTTGTCCGGTCCCGACGGATCGCTCGAGGTCCTGGCCGGGCTGAGGCGACCGCGCACGATCCTCGTCCACATCAACAACTCCAATCCGATCCTCCTCGAGGACTCCCCCGAGCGCGAGGCGGTCGGGCGCGCGGGCATCGAGGTCGCCCACGACGGGCTCGAGGTCGCGCTGTGACCGACGTCGCCGATCGCGCCGCCGTCGCGTGGTCGCCGGCGGAGTTCACCGAGCGTCTGCGCGCCCAGAGCACGCGGTATCACAACCTCCATCCCTTCCACCAGCGGATGGACGGGGGCGCGCTCTCGCGCGAGGAGCTGCAGCGCTGGGTGACCAACCGCTTCTACTACCAGAAGTGCATCCCGCTCAAGGACGCGGCGATCCTCGCCAACTGCCCCGAGGTCGAGGTCCGGCGCGAGTGGATCGGGCGGATCCTCGACCACGACGGCACGGCCGCGGAGCCGGGTGGGATCGACTCGTGGCTCGCGCTCGGCGAGTCGCTCGGCGTGTCGCGACGCGAGCTCGTCTCCGAGCGAGGCGTGCTGCCGGCAGTCCGCTACGCGGTCGACGCCTACGTCACCTTCGCGCGTGAGCGCCCGTGGATCGAGGCGGTGGCGTCGTCGTTGACCGAGCTGTTCGGTCCGGCGGCGATCAAGGTCCGGCTCGAGGCGCTCGAGCGTCACTATCCGTGGATCGATCCCGCCGGCCTTCAGTACTTCCGCACCCGACTGGTCAAGGCCCCGCGCGATGCGCGCTACGCGCTGGACCTGACGCTCGAGCGCTGTACGACGCTCGAGCGCCAGGAGGCGGCGGTCGCGGCGCTGCGGTTCAAGACAGAGATGCTGTGGGCCCAGCTCGATGCGATCGACCGCGGGGAGTCCCAGCCGCCGGGGCCGCGGGCGTGACGCGGCCTCGCCTGGTCACCGGCGCCCGCCTGCGCTACGACGAGGTCCGCGCCGAGCATCAGATGCTCGTCCCCGAGGGCGTGGTGCGGCTCAACGCGACAGCCGCCGAGGTGCTCGAGCTCTGCGACGGCGAACGGTCGCTCGACGAGATCGTCAGCGCGCTGTCGGAGCGCTACGGCGGCGGGGACCTGCGCGGCGACGTCGTCGGCCTGGTCGAGGGGCTGGCGCAGCGAGGACTGGTCGTCGATGCCGCCGTCTAGGCCCTCCACGCTCATCGCGGAGCTCAGCTACCAGTGCCCGCTGCACTGCCCCTACTGCTCCAACCCGCTCGAGATCGGCGACGCGCGCTACCGCGACGAGCTCGCGAGCGACGACTGGGTCCGGGTGTTCGAGCAGGCGCGGGCGCTCGGCGTGCTGCAGCTCGCGCTCACCGGCGGCGAGCCGATGCTCCGCCGCGACCTCCCGGCATTGTGCGCCGCCGCGCGCGACGCCGGGCTGTACTCGTCCCTGATCACCGCCGGGACGCTGTTCTCCGACGAGCGGGCCCGAGCCCTGCGCGACGCCGGCCTCGACCACGTGCAGATCTCGATCCAGAGCCCCGATCCGCAGGAGAACGATCGGATCGCCGGCAACCGGTCGTTCGCCTCCAAGATCGACGCCGCGCGGCTGACCCGCGAGCTCGGCTTCCCGCTGACCATCAACTGCGTGCTGCACCGCCAGAACCTCGATCGGATCGAGGAGATCCTCGAGCTCGCGCTGACCCTCGACGCCCAGCGCCTCGAGCTCGCCAACACCCAGTACTACGGCTGGGCGGCGGTCAACCAGGACGCGCTCATGCCGACCGCCGAGCAGCTCCAGCGCGGCGAGGAGGCGGTCCAGCGCTTCCGCGAGCGCGTCGGCCCGCGCGTCGACGTCCTCTGGGTCCTCCCCGATCTGCACGAGGACCTTCCGAAGCCGTGCATGGGCGGCTGGGGCCGGACGGCGATCGTCGTCGGTCCCAGCGGCGACGCCCTCCCGTGTCAGGCGGCGACCACGATCCCCGGGCTCGAGCTGCCGAACGTCCGCGAGCACTCGCTCGAGTGGATCTGGACCGAATCGGACGCGTTCGCGCGCTTCCGCGGGACCGACTGGATGCAGGAGCCGTGCCGCAGCTGTCCCCTGGGCCGCCAGGAGGTCGACTGGGGCGGATGCCGCTGCCAGGCGCTGCGGCTGACCGGGGACGCCGCCGCCACCGATCCGGTGTGCCGCCTCTCGCCCCATCACGACCGCGTGGTGGCCGCGCGCGAGCCGGCGCGGACCGACGAGTTCGTCTACCGGGCGATCAGGCGGCCGGCGCGCGTCTGAGACCGGCACCCCGCGCGGTCACCCCGCCCGGCCACCCCTGACGGGTGGCAGCCGAACTGCCGTGCCTGACCGGCTTATTGGCGGCCACCACGTCAGACGCGCGCACGCACCCGGTAGCGCAGGTGCGTCACGCCTCTGGCGGGCACGACGATTGGATCCTCGAAGCGCACCGGCGCCGAGCGCACCGTCTCGAAGAAGGGCCGTCCGCCGCCGAGCACCACCGGCACGAGCATCACCCAGATCTCGTCGAGCAGCCCGGCGTCGAGCGCCTGCTGGGCGATGACGCCGGCGGTGCAGGCGACGTCGGCATCGCCGGCGAGCTCCCGCGCGGCGCCGACCGCCGCCTCGATGCCGTCGGTGACGAAGGTGAACGGCGCCTCGGGGTGTCCGGCGACCCATGCCTCGGGGACCCGGTGGGTGAGCACGACGACCGGCGTGCCGAGCGGGTGCAGCCCGGCCCAGCCGTCGGTGACGTCGAAGGTGCGGCGGCCGACGACCAGCGCCCCGAGGCGCGCGGTGACCTGTCGCCACACCGCCGCGCTCTCGGGCGTCATGTGGAACGTCCGATCCGCCTGTGCCGTGGCGACCGTGACGTCGCCGTTGCCATACCAGGCGAAGAGATGGTCGAAGCCCGACTCGTCCGGGCCCGAGATGTAGCCGTCGAGCGACATGGCGGCGTTGGCGATGACCCTGCTCATGCTCGTCCTTTCGGTCGTGGCGGGTACCGGTGAGACCGCCGGCGGGGCGCCGGTTCATCGATCCGACGCGGGGCGACGAGGCCGCTCGACGACGATGTGCAGCGCGGCGTCGCGGGCGGGGAGCGCTCGCTCCTCGTCGCCCACGCTAAGGGGTCGGGACCTCGAACTGAACGCGGGCGATCCGCTGCGCCCACGGGGCGAGCTCGGCGCGGAGGCGGTTGTGCTGGGCGTCGGCGTCGTAGCCGCGGTAGGCGTCGACATCGACGAAGTCGGCGACGATGGCAAAGCTCCAGGTGCCGTCGCGCAGCCCGAGGTCCGAGCCGACCGTGTAGCTGAGCGTCCCCGGGCAGTCGAGCGCCCGGAACTTCTCCTGCAGCGCGGCGATCGCCTCGGGATCGGCTTCCTCGGTCAGCTCGACCATCACGACGTTGCGCACCACGAGCCGATCATACGACCGGGATCGCGATCAGCTCGTCGCCGCGCGAGGCAGGTCCGGGTCAGCCGCACCGCCCGCCGCAAGTGAGGCGACGCCTAGCATCGCGGGGGTGCAGCCGTCGCTGAACCCCGCGCTCGCCCAGGCGCGCTTCTGCCCTCGCTGCGGCCGGCCCGCGGAGGTGACCTTCCCCCGCCTGCTCTCCTGCCCGGACTGCGGCTTTCGCGAGTACTACAACCCGGAGCCGGTCGCGGCGGTGATCCCGTTTGATGCCCACGGGCGGGTCATCCTTCTGCGCCGGGGCTTTGAGCCGTCGGCCGGCAGGTGGACGTTTCCGGGCGGCTTCGTCGACCTCGGCGAGTCCGTCGAGGACGCCGCACGGCGCGAGACCGACGAGGAGCTGGCGATGGCGATCGAGCTCGGGGCGCTCGTCGGGGTCTACTCGCGCCCCGACGACCGGGTCGTCCTCATCGTCTATCGCGCGCTCGCGCTCGGAGAGCCGTCGACGACGCCAGAAGCCCCCGAGGTCCGCGTCTTTACGCCCGGCGAGATCCCGTGGCAGGAGCTCGCGTTCTGGTCGACGCGGCGGGCGTTGCGCGACGCGCTGGGCCGCTGATCATCACTGGCGAGCTGACCCGCTCGTCGGCGCGGACGCCGGCGTCCCCGGTCGGGACGCCGGCCGCGATCGGCGAGGTCAATGCACGACGCGCCGCCTGTCCAACTGCATCCAGATCAGCAGGACGATGATGGAGCCGATGATCGAGCCGATCCAGCTCGAGGGCTGGACGAAGCCGCCCGGGTGATGGAACAGCAGCCGACCGAGGAATCCGCCGACGAACGAGCCGACGATCCCGAGCAGGATCGTCCGCATGACCCCGAGCGCCTGGCGACCGGGAACGATCGCGCGGGCGATGTATCCGGCGACCAAGCCGATGATGATCAGACCGATGACGGTGCCTACCATGAGCACTCCTCTCGAGCCTCGTGGTTGGTGGTGTGTGGGCGCGGAACGTACCACCGCCGCCCGCGGTGATCGAGCCGTCGCTCCTGCGCCCCGGATCCAAACTTCTGCCGATATCCGGTACGTAACGGGCCGGCGCGAGATGACGAAGGTCCGGTCTCGGCGGGCGGCGCCGGAACGGTCCGGTCGGCCGGCCGGCGCGGGCTGGCCTTCCACCGGGTCGCGACCGCGCCGTCGCTCGGGTTAGCCTTGCCGAGTGGCGGCGATCACTTTCAGGTTCGACGTGAGCGGCGGCTTCCTGGATCTCCGGGGACAGCGAGCCGGGTTCGTGCTGCTCGCCGCGTTCCTCATCACCTTCCTGTTCATCCGCACGAGCGCGCGGCTCATGCGCAGCCCGCGGGTTCCGTGGTGGCCGGGCAGCGTGACGACCGAGAGCGGCCTGCACCTGCATCACCTCGTCTGGGGGATCGTCCTGCTCCTGCTCTCGGGCTTCCTCGGCTTCGCGCTGCGACCGCCGAGCCCTTTCAACGAGATCTTCGCCGCCGGCTTCGGTGTCGGCGCCGGCCTGACGCTCGACGAGTTCGCGCTCTGGGTCTACCTGCGCGACGTCTACTGGGCCGACGAGGGACGATCTTCGTTCGACGCGGTCGTGATCGCCGCGCTCATCGGAGGGCTGATCGTCCTCGGCGCCGCGCCCTTCGACCTCCGCCACGGCGGCACCTCGGTCAGCTCGTGGCTGCTGGTCGTGGTCGTCGATGTCGCCCTCGGCCTCGTGCCGATCATCAAGGGCAAGCCGGTCATGGGCGTCGTCGGGGTCTTCTTCTGGCCGGTGTCGGTCATCGGCGCGATCCGCCTCGCCTCGCCGAGCTCGAGGTGGGCGCGCCGGCGCTATCGCGCGGACGGCGCCAAGCTCGCGCGCTCGCGGGCGCGATGGGCGCGCATCCGGGCTCGTCGGCGCCGCATCTCCGACCTGATCGCGGGCGCGCCCGAGGTCGTGGCCGCGGTCGACGCGGGCGTCGTGGCGTCCACCCCTAGCTCGCGGGCGCCCAACGAGGTATGGTCGTCGGATGCCGCGAACCATCAACCGGATCACCTCTGAGACGCAGCTGCGCGAGCTCCTCGGCGGCCGGCCGGCCGAGCAGGTGGTGGCCAAGCTTGCCGACCGGCTGAACGACCTCACCCGGCGGTTCATCGACGCGTCGCCCTTCCTGTGCGTCGCCACCGCGAGCCCCGACGGCGGCCTCGACGTCTCCCCCCGCGGCGATCCCGCCGGCTTCGTCCAGGTCCTCGACGAGCGCACGATCCTGCTGCCCGACCGGCCCGGCAACCGGATCGCCGACACGCTGACCAACCTCCTGACCGACGACCGGATCGCGCTCCTGTTCCTCATCCCCGGCGTCAACGACACGTTCCGGGTCAACGGCCGGGCGATCATCACCGACGAGCGCGAGCTGCTCGAGCCGTGCGCCGTCGGCGGCAAGGTCCCCAGGCTCGGGCTGCTGGTCACGATCGAGGAGGCCTACACGCAGTGCCCGAAGGCGCTCATCCGGTCCGAGCTGTGGAACCCCGAGCGACATATCGAGCGCTCGGCGCTGCCGAGCTCGGGCGCGATCCTGCGGTCGCTGACCGACCCGGAGTTCGACGCCGAGGGCTATGACCGCGACCGCGCCGCGCGCTACGCCCGACGCGAGGGTCTGTATTAGAACGCCAAACCCGCGCGGGGTGGATCAACCCACCACACCCGGAGTGTGGTGGATCAAACCCACCACACCCCCGGGTGCGTGCTCCGGGGTCGGTGGCGATGTTTCCCAGACGCGCATCAAATCCACCACACCTTCGGCGTGCGCACGAGGGTCGGTGAGAAAGATCCGCCGCTCGCCCACCCCACGCTCACGCCCACGATCACGTCGCGTCCTCCCCGCCCCCGCGCGTCTCGATCACGTCGCGTCCTCCCCGCCCCCGCGCATCTCGATCACGTCGCGTCCTCCCCGCCCCCGCGCATCTCG
>JAFAYP010000314.1 GCA_019240305.1 Solirubrobacterales bacterium | reverse complement strand
GCCCAGTCCCCGCACACGCATGCGCGGGGTGCCGACCACCTACACGCTCACCCGGACGACACCCTCCATACGGTCATGCCCGGCGGCGGACGCGTCGACCTCTCGCCGATCCCGAGTTTCCTGACACTCGGCCGCCCCCTCGGGGTGAACGAGGATTCACTCGGGCCTGGGCCGAGTTTCCTGACACTCGCGCGCGGGCCGAGGCCGAGAGTCAGGTTATTCGCGCTCGGCGGGCACGTTCTGCAGGCGCACCTGGCCGCGGGCGATCAGCTTGTGATCGTCCGGCCGGCGGAGCTCGACCTGCCAGAGCTGCTGGCTCGAGCCCTGGTGGACCGGCGTGGCCACCACCTCCAGGCGCCCGCTGCGATGAGGGCGCACGAAGTCGGTGTGGTTGGAGATGCCGACCGCCCGCAGGCCCCGGTCCTTGACCGCCTCGACCGCTCCCATGGTGGCGAACGACTCGATCGCCGTCGTGTACAGGCCGCCATGCACGACGCCCCACGGTTGATGGTGGCGCTCGTCGGCCGCGACCGACCCGACCACCCGGGTCGGGCCGAGCTCATCGAACTCGAGTTCGAGCATCCGCATGAAGGCACGGTGGGCCATGCCCAGGAAACCTATCCCCGTTCGACGGCGACCGCCGGCACCTCGGCCACCATCCGCCGCCGGTTGACCAGCAACAGCAGCGCGACCACGCCGCCGGCCAGCGACATCGCGGCACTCACGACCCATCCGCGCTCGTAGGCGATCACCGTCGCGTGCGGCGAGGCCGGCGAGCCGAGCACGGCGATCAGCGCAGCCACGCCGATGGCCAGGCCCACCTGACGGAGCATGTTGATGACCGCCGATCCGGTGGCGAACGAGCTGGGCGGCAGCGACGCGGCCGCGGTGGACATCAGCGTGGGCAGGGTCAGCCCGACGCCCGCCCCGGTCATCAAGAGGCCGCCGAGGACGTCGCCCAGGTAGTCCGGAGTCAGCCCCGCGGCCAGCGCCATCCACACCATCCCGCCGGCGAACAGCGTCGATCCGGCGGCGATCACCAGGCCCGGCCCGAAGCGCTCGATCAGGCGGCCGGCGAGCAGGAACGAGAACAGCGGCACCATGATCGGGCCGGGGAAGATCGAGATGCCGGTGGTAAGCGCCGACCAGTGCCAGACGTCCTGTGCCCACAGCACCCGGGAGAGGAGCATCGCGCCGAAGGCCATCGAGAACAGCAAGGCGACCGCGCCGGCACCGGTGAACGGCCGCACCCGGAACAGCGCGCGGTCGACCAGGGGATTGTCGTGGCGCGCCGTGCGCGCTGCGAACAGGACCAGCGCGAGCACGGCCAGCCCGAGCGCGCCGATGATCCGCGCGCTCGACCATCCCCACGTGCCCCCCTGCACCAGACCGAGCGTGAGCGCGCCCACGCCGGCGGTGACGAGCAGCGCGCTGAGCGCATCCGGCCGGCGGATTGGATGCCCGGGAACCTCGGGTAGCCGCCGCCACCCGACCACCAGTGCGGCGAGGCCGATCGGGAGGTTGACCAGGAACACCCAGCGCCAGCTGGCCGCGACCAGGAGCCCGCCGACGGCCGGACCCAGCGCGGCCGCCAGCCCGCCCACCGCCGTCCAGGCGCGCACCGCGCTCGAGCGGCGCTCGGCCGGGAAGCTGGCCAGGATCAGCCCGAGCGAGGTCGGCGTGAGCAGCGCGGCGCCCGCCGCCTGCAGGACGCGGAAGGCGACCAGCATGGGCAGGCTGGTGGCCGCCGCGCACGCCGCGGAGGCGGCGACGAACACGCCGACGCCGATCAGGAAGCCGCGCTCGCGCCGGTAGCGATCGGCCAGGCGGCCGAACAGCACCAGCAGCGCGGCGTACACGATCGCGTAGCCGTTCAGCACCCAGGACAGACCGCCGAGCCCGTGCGCTCCGAAGCTCCGGGCCATCTGGGGCAGTGCGACGTTGACGATGAACAGGTCCAGGCTGGCCAGCACCACGCCGGCGCAGACGATCACGAGCACGAGGTTGGGGGAGGCGGCCGGGCGCGTCGAGCGCGCCGGTGGCGCCGAGGCGGATCGCTGGCTTAGATCGAGCATAGTCAGCATCCTACCATGCTGGCTAAATCACCCACAAGTCAGCTATCATGTCGGCATGTCCGCTCTTCGTCTGATTGGTCAGCTCGACCCCCGATCGGGTTGGAAGGCCGAACGCTGCACGATCGCCC
>JAFAYP010000043.1 GCA_019240305.1 Solirubrobacterales bacterium | reverse complement strand
GCCTCGGTGTAGGGGTGGCGGACGTGCGTGAACAGCTCCAGGGTCTCGGCCGTCTCGACCTTGCGCCCGGCGTACATCACGGCCACCCGATCGGCTCGGCCGGCAATCACTCCCATGTCGTGGGTGATCAGGATGATCCCCATCCCGAGGTCTCGCTTGATCCGGTCGAGCAGGTCGAGGATCTGCGCCTGGATCGTCACGTCGAGCGCCGTTGTGGGCTCATCGGCGATCAGCAGCTTGGGGTCGCAGGCCAGCGCCATGGCGATCATCACCCGCTGGCGCAGGCCGCCGGAGAGCTGATGCGGGAAGTCACGCAGGCGCTCCGCGGGGCGCGGCAGCCCGACCAGGTCGAGCACCTCGGCGGCGCGCGTCATCGCCTGCTCCTTGGAGACCTCACGGTGCGTGAGCACCACCTCCGCGATCTGTCGCCCGATCGTCATCGTCGGGTTCAGCGAGGTCATCGGATCCTGGAAGACCATCCCGATCTCGTTGCCGCGGACCTTGCGCAGCTCGGCGGCTGAGAGCTTGACCAGGTCCGAGCCGTTCAGCCGGATCTCTCCCCCGGCGATGTACCCGCCCCTGGGCAACAGGCGCATGATCGACATCGCGGCCATCGTCTTGCCGCAACCCGACTCGCCGACGATCCCCAGCGTCTCGCCGGCGTCGAGGGCGAGGCTCAGCCCATCGACCGCGTGCACGGTTCCGCTGCGGAGCTTGATCTGGGTCCGGAGATCCTCGAGCTCGAGCAGCACCGGGGCCTACCTTTCCTGCAGCCGGACGTCGAAGGCGTCCTGGAGCGCGTCGCCGATGAAGTTGAACGCGACGACCGTGATCACGATCATCGCCAGCGCCGGATAGACCTGCCACCAGTAGCCGTCCTGGAGGTAGGTGGTGCCGTCCGAGAGCATCGACCCCCACGTCGGGGTGCTCGGCGGCAGCCCGAAGCCGAGGTACTGCAGCACCGCCAGCGTCAGGATCGCGTTGGCGATCTGGAAGGTGACCGTGACCATGATCGTCCCGATCGTGTTGGGGATGATGTGGCGCAGGATGATCCGCCAGGATCGTCCGCCCATCACCTGGACCGCCTGCACGTACTCCCGCGTGCGCAGGGTGAGGGTCTCGCCGCGCACCAGCCGCGCCGGGATCAGCCAAGACACCAGGACAAGAACCACGATCAGCAAGGTCAGGCTCGGCTTGAAGATCTGAGCCATGAAGATGAACAGGAACACGACGGGGATCGCGTAGCCCACGTCGACCAGCCGCATGAGGACACCGTCCACCGGACCGCCGATGAACCCGGAGACGGCGCCGTAGATCAGCCCAAACAGCGTGGCGATGAGCCCCACAGCCAGCCCGACCTCGATCGAGCTCTGGCCGCCCTTCATCAGCCGGCCGAGGATGTCGAAGCCCGCCGAGTCCGTGCCGAGCAGATGCCGGCCGCCGGGCGCCAGGTTGACCGCCACCAGGTTGGGATTGAGCTGATCGGTCTGGTGGAGCAGCGGGCCGATGAAGCTGAACAGGATGACCAGCGCAACGACGCCCACACCAATGATGGCCAGCCGGTTCTGGGCGAACGTCCTGGCCACGACCAGCCATGGGTTTCCGGTGGCGAGAACCTCCCCGCCCTCGGGCAGCACGTCGACCTCGACCGGCTCGCGGTCCGCGGTGTCGGTGGCGGCAGCCTCAGTACCGGATCCGCGGATCGAGGAGCGCATATCCGATGTCAGCGATCAGGTTGCCGAGCACGGTGACCACGCCGACCAGCACGGTGATGCCGAGCATCACCTCGTAGTCGTTGCTCACCGCCGCCTGGAGATATTCCAGTCCGGCGCCTGGATAGTTGAAGACCTGCTCGATGATCAGCGTTCCGGTGATCACCAGCGGGATCGACAGTCCCACCAGCGTGACCACCGCGATCAGCGAGTTGCGCAGCAGGTGGCGGGAGAGCACGAGCCGCTCGGACAGGCCCTTGGCGCGCGCGGTGCGTATGTAGTCCTGGGCCAGCGTGTCGATCGCCGAGGAGCGCATGTAGCGGCTGAACTGTGCATAGGTGACGAGCGTCAGGCTGGCCACCGGAAGGACGAGCCCCGCGGGATGGGCCAGCATCCCGAGCGCCGAGCTCGTCTGCGGCGCTTCGGCCGGGAAGACGTGGAAGCTGATCGACAGGAACTGGATCAGCAGCAGCGCGATCGCGTACTGGGGCATCGAGTAGAGCAGGAAGCTGACCCCGGTCCCGGCGTAGTCGAGCGGGCCGTTGCGCCGTACCGCCTGGGCGACGCCGACCGGGATCGCGATCACCAGCGCGAAGATCAGCGACAGTCCCCCGAGTATGAGGTCCCGCGGCAGCTCTGAGCCCAGCAACGAGGTGACCGTGCGGTTGTACTGGTAGGAGTAGCCGAGGTTGCCTTCCAGCAGCTTCTTGAGGAACAGCCAGTACTGGACGTACACCGGCTTGTCCAGTCCGTTCTCGTGGGTGAACTGCGCGATCAGCGGCGGCGTCGCCCGGTTGCCGAGGACGTCACGAGCGAGGTTGCCCGGCAGTAGGTGCAGCAGGGCGAAGGTGATCATCGTGACGCCGAGCGTCACGATGATCGCCTGGCCCAGCCTGCGGATGATGAACCCGATCACCGAGGCTCGCCGTGATTACTTGGTGAAGTACCAGTCCTCGGGATTCATCATGCCCAGGGCGTTCGCCGCGTAGCCGCCAAGATTCTTGGCGACGAGGACGCCGGCGTCACCCGCGTAGGTGCCGATCGAGGTGGGGGCGAACACGACCGGCACGTTGCGCTCGACGTTCTCGGCGTACGCGTCCAGCGCCTGCGACCCAGGCGTCGTGGTCACGGCCTGGATCAACTGGGTGGTTGAGGGGTCGCTGTAGCTCTGGTAGTTGGCCACCGCGCCGGGGGCGAACAGCTGCTCCCCGGTCGGCAGATACGACGGGCCGTAAATCCATCCCGCGCCCCAGTTCTCGGACTGCCACTTGCAGGTCGGCTGGCTCGGCTGACAGGCCACCGCGGTGCCGATCACCGTCGCGAACGGATGCGTGGTGAGGCTGATGTTGATCCCGATCTTGCTCGCCTGGGCGGCCAGGTCATCCATCTCGTTCTTGAGCGCGACGATGCCCGAGGCGTAGTCGATGGTGAACGAGATCCCCTCGCCCTTGGTGATCCCGGTGCCGCACAGGCTCGGGTTCTCGCAGGTGCTCGTCCCGCCCGGTGCCACCTTCCAGCCGTGACTGGCCAGGATCGACTTGGCCGCCGAGACCGAGAACGGGTACGGGTTGATCGTGGTCACCGAGGCGCTCACGAGCGGGCTCGGCGGTGACGGGGGGATGGGCCCGTAGGTTGGATTGGCGGTGTGGTAAAGGAAGGCGTTGATCCAACCCTGCTGGTCGATCAG
>JAFAYP010000187.1 GCA_019240305.1 Solirubrobacterales bacterium | reverse complement strand
TCGACGGCCGACCTGATGGAGGCGTTCGCGGTGCTGGCCTTCTCACGCGCCGCACAAAATCTGGGCGACGTGGCCCCGGGCGAGGACGAGAAGATCAACCCGTACGCGGTGTCGCTGAACCCGGAGCGCTGGGACGCGGACGGCCTGTTCGACGTCCGCGGGATGTCGCTGGCCGAGGCGCGCGAGAGCGAGGCGGCCGGCCTGCAGAACCTGTTCCTGGAGGCGGTGGCGACACCGGCGTCGTCGGAGCCGGTGTCCTAGGCGCGGGTTACGTCGGCGCGGGCTGGGTGAGGGCTTTCACGAAGTCCTCGAGCTGGTCGGTGCGCCAGCACTCGAACGCCGTGCAGTGCTTCTCGTAGGCCGCGATCACGCTGTCGCCGTAGTTCCAGTACAGGCGGGGCTCGGGATTCAGCCAGAAGGTGCGTCCGGCCCGCTGGGTGATCGCCGCGAACACGTCGTCTCGGGGCGGGCGCCCGTTCGTGCGGGCGTCGCCCAGCACGATCACGGTGGCGCGCGGGTGGAGCTCGTCCTCGATCAGGGCGAGGAACTCGAGCCAGACCCGGCCGTAATCGGTGTAGCCCGAGATGTCGGCCACGCCGGCGTCTCGTGATATGGCCTCGCTGGCGGCGCGGAAGTCGCGCTCGCGCTCGAACACCTCGGTGACCTCGGAGATCCGCTCGATGAACACGAAGCTGCGCAGCTTGCGGAACGCGTCGTGCAGGGCATGCAGGACGCTCAGGAAGAACGTCGATGCGCTGGTGACGCTGGTCGACACGTCGCACAGCACGAAGATCTCGGGCCTTCTTGGCCGCCGGGGGCGATACTTCAGCGCGATCGGGACCCCCCCGGTCTGCAGGGACGCGCGCATCGTCCGGCGGAAGTCGACGTGGGCGTGGCGCTTTTGCCCCTTCAGCTCGTGGCCCTGGGTGGCCAGCCGGCGCTTGAGCTGCGCCACCACCTTGTGCACCGCGGCGAGGTCCTGGATCGGACCGGTGGGCAGGGCGCGCTCGAGGTCGCCCAGCGGGCGCTTGGGCGGCAGGCTCGAGGTGCGCTCGATCGCCTTGCGCTCCAGCTCCCTTCGCAGGTGCTGCTCGAACTTGCGCAATTGGTCGCGCGGGAGGCCGTCGTGCCGTGGGTCGTCCTCGGCGAGGTCGGGCTGGGGCTCGGTTCTCAGGCCGAGGGCGCGCCGGATGCGCTGGACGTCCACGCCGAGCACGCCCGAGCCCTCGCCGCGGCCGAAGGCGGCGATGGCCAGGCGGGCTAGGTCGCGCATGGCGTCATCCGATCCGTCGCGGAGCGCCGCCGCGATCTGCTGGCGCAGCGTGTCGAGGTTGATGTCGCTGTTCTGGGGCCCGTCGCGCTTGCCCGGGGACTCGGTGATCTTCTGGCGCGCGGCCTGGGCCTCGGTGGCGCGGAAGAAGAAGCGGTCGAAGACCAGCTCGAAGATGCGGCGGTCGTCGTTGGACTTGGCCAGGGTGGCGGCCAGGGCCTCCTTGAAGTCAGGTTGCGCGGTCCAGCTGACGTGGGTCAGGGCCTCGAAGGCATCGAGGATCTCCGAGGTGCCGATCGCAACTCCCTCGCTGCGGAGGTCCTCGGCGAAGGCGAGCAGCTGGCCGTCGAGCGCACCCGGCGCCTGCTCGGGGATGCCGCCGTAGATCGCGCTGCTCTTAAGCGGCGGCATCCGCTTGCTGCAGGGCCACCCCGACCCGGGCCGCCACCGTGTCCAGGTCGGTGCGGTGCTTGACGATCACGCTCATCGTCTCGATGAACGTATCGTGGTCGATGTCGCTGGCCCCGAGCAGCAGGAGCGTGCGGGCCCAGTCGATCGATTCGGCGATGCTGGGCGGCTTCTTGAGGTCGAGCTGACGGACCTGGTGGATGACCTCGGTGAGCTTGCGGGCCACGGTCTCGTCGAGCTCGGGGGCGTGCAGGCGAACGATCTGGAGCTCGTGCTCGAGATCGGGATAGTCGAGCCACAGGTACAGGCAGCGGCGCTTGAGCGCCTCGGTCAGCTCTCTGGAGTTGTTGGACGTGAGGAGGACCACCGGCCGCGTCCTGGCCTCGATCCGGCCGAGCTCCGGAATGCTGATCTGGAAGTCCGAGAGCAGCTCGAGCAGCATCGCCTCGAACTCCTGGTCGGTCTTGTCGATCTCGTCGATCAGCAGGACGACCGGCTCTTCTGCGGCGATCGCCGTCATGAGCGGACGGGGCAACAGGAACTCCTCTCCGAAGATGTCCTCCTGGACGTCCTGCCAGCCGGCGGTGGCCGACTCGGTCTGGATCCGGAGCAGCTGCTTGCGGTAGTTCCACTCATACAGGGCCTTCGCCTCGTCGAGGCCCTCGTAGCACTGGAGCCTCACCAGCGTGCGGTTCAGGTGCGTGGCCAGGGCCTTGGCCAGTTCGGTCTTGCCCACGCCGGCGGGGCCCTCGACCAGCACCGGCTTGCCGAGCTTGATGGCCAGGTAGGAGACGAGCGCGGTGGAGTCGCCCGGCAGGTAGCCGACCTGCTTGAGGCCTTCGGCCAGGTCCTGCGGGGTGTGTGGCGTCGCTGCTTCGGTCTGCATCGCCGTCGCTCAAATATAGGCATCGCTCTGCAACAACTCGGGTTCGGGGGTCGATGGCGGGTGGAGACTGGGTGCATGGACCCCGATCCGCACGTGGCCAACCTGCAACTCGTCGCCCCCCGAGCGGTGAATTCCGGTTCAGCGCCCTCTGGCGGGGCTAACCGCGAAGTCGCCCAGCCGGGTGCGCCGAGTACATGGTTGGCACGGTGAGCGGGGACGGGCGAGACAGGGCGATCGCCCGTATCGCGGCGCGTCAGCGAACGATCGTGGGCGCCGAGCAGCTGTACGCCAGAGGGATCGGCAAGCGCGCGATCGAGTGGCGGGTCCGAGCCGGCCGCATGCACGTCGTCTTCCGGGGCGTCTACTCGTTCGGGTGCGGCGAGTTGCCGCCGCTGGCCCGCGAGCAAGCGGCGCTGCTCTCCTGTGGCAAGCGCGCGTTTCTGAGCCATGAGACGGCAGCGGCGATCTGGGGGCTGATGCCCTCGCTCCCGTCGGCGGTCGAAGTCTCAGTGGTCGGGCGCCGTTGCGGGCCTCGCCAGGGGATGCATGTGCACCAGATCAGGTCCATCGACCGCAGAGAACTTCGCCCTCACGGTGGGCTGTGGGTGAGCTCGCCGGCGCGCGCGGTACTGGAGATCTCGGCGACCGCGACCGCCAAGGAGCTGATCCACGCGGTCGACGAGGGGCTCGCGGGCCGACGCTTCACTCCGCGCGAGCTGGACGAGGTGCTCGCGCGCAACCGACCCTGCCGGGGCGCGGCTCGGCTGGCCGGGATCCGGGGGGATCCGACGGCGACCGCGCTCAGCCGGTCAAAGCGCGAGAAGGCTCTGCTCCGGCTGATCCGCGACGCCGGCCTGCCCATGCCGGAGACCAACGTCGCGTTTGGCCGCTTCGAGCTCGACTTCTTCTGGCGCCGCGAAGGCCTCGTGGTCGAGGTCGATGGCGAAACGTTTCACCGTGGTCCCGGTGCCGTCGGGCGGGATCGCGACAAGGATCTTGCGGTCCGAGCGGCCGGCCTCGGGATGCTGCGCTTCACCGGCGACCACGTGCTGAAGCGGCCGCCGATGGTGCTCGCGAACATCGCCGGCGCGCTGGCCGTCCGGCGCGGGGGCGGCTAACGGTCGAGCGGCAGGGTCTCGTCCTCGCCGAGGCGGACGGTGGCGTCCTCGCCGAGCCGGACGGTGGCGTCCTCGCCGAGCCGGACGGTGGCCTCCTCGCCGAGGGGCAGC
>JAFAYP010000168.1 GCA_019240305.1 Solirubrobacterales bacterium | reverse complement strand
ACGTCGGCGATCCAGTCGTAGGTCTCGTCGTCGAGGATCCCGTCCGCGGACGAGCGCGGGTTCGGCCACGGGCGCATCACCTGCGACCAGTGGCGCTCGGGATGATCGAAGTCGGGGATCCGCCTCCAGGCCTCGGCGAGCGGTGCGCAGCCCTCGGCCTGGACCGTATCGAGCTGCACGTGGCGGCCCAGGCCAGCGCCGACACAGGCGGCCAATGCTCCCCCGCCGACCTGCACGATCACGCGCCAGTGGCCCGCTGCGCCGGCGTCGACGAGCTGCGCGCCGAGCTCCCATCCGATCGTGCGCCCGCTGTCGAGGCAGAGCGCGTTCTCCGGACCCTGGACGCTGAACGGCACGGCACCATCGGCGACAGCCTCACGGAAGCGAAGCATCGCCGGGTCGCCGGGCAGCTCATCGCTCCTGCGCTCACACCGGTGGATCCGCGCCCCCAGCGAGTGAAGCAGCCCCCCGACCTTGTCGCTCATCCACATCGGAACGAACACGTCGAGCGGCCAGTCGACCATCCGCGCCAGCGCGGCGGCGGCGACCGCGGCGTTACCGCAGGAGGCGATCGCGAGCGGCGGGCGCTCGACGAGCAGCCCGAGCTGCTCGGCAGCGAGCAGGTGCGCCAGCACGCCGACGAGGTGGCGCGCCTTGTGCGAGCCGGCCACGTTCCCCGTCTCGTCCTTGACCCACACCTCGCAGGGAATCAGTTCAGACAGCTCTGGTGAGCGACTGAGCGGCGTGACCTCGAAGCGGCTCGCGACAAGCCGCGTAAGCTCGATGCAGTCATCCTCCGACACACCGTTGGCACGCGCGAACGCCCACCATGCCATCCGTCGACCGAAACGAACGAACGGGTTGGGGTCGTCGATCTCCGCGCCCCGCACCCCGGCCTCGACGAGGTGCAGCACGTGGTGCGGGTCGGCCAGCGTCGCGTTCGGACAACGCCACGGGAACGGCGTGTCCACGCCGAGGACCGCATCGCACACGGCGCAGCGATAGGCGACGATCACCAGGATCCTGAGCCGGCCGCCACCTGAGCGTTGAACTCGTCGATCAGCTCGTCCCACACCCCGACGTATCGGCGCAGCCCGCGCCAGAAGTCCTGACTACGGCGCTGCTCGAACAGCTCGATCGGCGTGCCCTGCTGCTCCACCCAAGTGAAATAGCCGAGATTGAAGACCCGCCGGCGGTCCGCCTCGGTCATGCCGATCATGTGCTCCGTCGACACGTGCGCCAGATGCTGGCCGAACGCTTCGGCGGCATCGGTGCGGCTGTACTCGCCGCGATACCGTCGGGCGATCGTCTTGGCGCGCTCGCTGCGGTACATCGCGCCACCGTCCGTGGCGACCGTGATCACCGCGTCGTCGACACCGAGGTCGAGCAGCTTCGCCGTCTTGATCGCCGCCAGCAGGTTGCACGTGGACGAGAGGCCGAAGTGGCCGAGGGCCTCGAGCGTGGCATCGTCGACGCCTCTCACGCGGCTCAGATACTCACGCCCCGGCTCGGTGTTCCACAACACGTCGAGCTCATCGGTCGCGACATCGCTGATCGCGCACACGACGTCGGTGTTCATGACGTTGTGGATCAGCGGGATGTGCTTGTCGCCGATCCCTTGGATGTTGTGCTCGCCGAACCCGTTCTCGAGCATCGTCGGACACTCAAGCGCCTCGACAGCGACGATCCTCGCGGCATACTCGTCCTTGAGCCAGTCGCCGGCCGCGATCGTGCCGGCCGATCCGGTGGCCGAGATGAACGCCGCCAGCCCGAGGTCGCGACCGCTGGCGGCCCGCACACGCTCGAACATGTGCCCAAGGGCGCGGCCCGTGACCGTGTAATGGCCGAGATGATTTCCGAACTCGCTGAACTGGTTGAGGATGAAATTGCCGGGATCCTCCGCGAGTACGCTGCACGCGTCGTAGATCTCCTTCACGTTCGACTCGGTTCCGTAGGTACGGATCACGTCCTCGGTCGGGTTCTCGCACCATCGCTCGAGCCAGTCAAAGCGCTCCTGGCTCATCCCCTCGGGCAGGATCGCCACCCCGCGGCTCGCCATGATCCGGCTAATCCCGATCCCGCCGCGCGCGTAGTTGCCCGTCGACGGCCAGATCGCCCGATGGCGCGTGGGGTCGAACTGTCCGGTGACGATACGCGGCGCCAGGCAGGCGTACGCGGCCAGCACCTTGTGGGCAGTGATCATCGGGAAGCGGTCGCCGAAAGCCACAATGATGGGGCTCTCGACGCCCGTCAACTCGGGCCCGAGCACCACGTGGTCGGGCACCTCGACGCGGGTGCCGGCGAGGTCGTTGTACCAGTGCACCCGCCACAGGTTGCGAGCATCCGGTCCCTGCGGATCAGCGTCACCGACGCGCTCGGCGTGGTCGAAGCTCGAGGGATCGGCGAGCGCCGCGAAGGTCGGCAGCGTGATGCCACGCTCACGGAAGCGCACCACGCTGCGAGCCAGCGAGTCGGCGTCGACGACCCGATCGGCGAGGCCGAATTGGTTCTGCAGCGCCGCGCGGTGCGCGTCGGTGACGGTCACAACTGACATGGTGCCAGACGACCAATCCAGGATCCGTGGCCGATTGCTGGGCTCGAACCAGTGATGACCTCGCGGAAGCGCTTAGCTCGCCATCCTCCCGCAGGACGTGAGCGAGCGCTCGAACCAAGCCTCCGCTCGACATGGTCGTCGAGACGCGCCTTCCTCAAGGGGCCCTGGATCGCGTCGCGGTGACCGCGCGCGGCGGACCGGCTAGTGCGGAGCTGTCGCCGGCCGAACTTGGGCTGTGCGGCAGGCTTGGCGCACAGCCGGTGACCAGGTGATGGGCGCGTGTGCATATGCAATCGGGGTGAGCCGGCCATCCAGGCAGCGGTTCACCTCGTCCTGGGCGTTGACGTGAGGCTTACCGAGCATGAGTCGGGCGACGTCCCGATCGTTGAGTACGTCGTGAGCGGGAGGCGTCATCGACGCGCGATCGCGACCGCTTGAGAGTCTCCTCCGCGGCAACTCGACCGGCGATCGCGGCTAGGACGTCGGAGCGATGGCGGCGGATGTCACGCCAGCTGCCCGAGCAGCGCGAAGTAGAGCACCGATGCGCTCAGGGCGGTGATCGGAGCGAGAGCAGCATCGACTGCCCATTGCACGAAGGCGCGTCCGACC
>JAFAYP010000282.1 GCA_019240305.1 Solirubrobacterales bacterium | reverse complement strand
GGGCCGCCATTTCCCGATGATCGCGGTTGGCCCCGAGCCAGTCCGTATAGAACCTCGCACCAGTTCACATTCGGCGAGGAGGCATTCATGCATCTGCACGTGCTGGACCCGGCCCGCCGTCGGGCCGGCCTAGGCGCGGAATTCGTCACGCGGACAGCCCGGGTCCTTTTCGAGACGCTCGAGCTCAAGCGGCTGTACTGCCAGCCGAACGCGTTCAACGTCGCGGCCAATCGGACGTTGCAGCGAGCCGGCTTCCGCTACGTGTTCACCAAAGAGATGGCTCCACGACCGGCCGACCTGCTGCAGCCCCTCACCCGCTGGGTCCTCGAGGCGCCGCCCGCAGGGCCGGACTAGTCTCGCGGCACGCTCGTCACTCGGACCAGCCAGGTCGGACGAGACCGGACTCATAGGCGATCACGACGAGCTGGGCGCGATCCCGGGCGCCGAGCTTGATCATCGCGCGGCTGACGTGCGTCTTGGCCGTCGCGGAGCTGACGACGAGTCGCTCGGCGATCTGCTTGTTCGACAGGCCGGCGGCGGCGAGCGCCATCACCTCGCGCTCGCGGTCGGTCAGCTCCTCGAGCGCGGGGGATCGGGGCGGCTCCTTGGCCCGCGCGGCGAACTCGCCGATCAGCCGGCGGGTGACCGACGGCGACAGCAGCGCCTCGCCGTCGGCCACTACCCGCACCGCCTCGATCAGGTCGCCCGGCTTGGTGTCCTTGACCAGAAAGCCCGCCGCCCCGGCCCGGATCGCGTCGAACACATACTCGTCGAGCTCGAACGTGGTCAGGATCACGATCCGCACGCCGGCGAGCGCGGGGTCCGCCGCGATCTCGCGCGTGGCCGCGATTCCGTCGAGCGTCGGCATGCGAATGTCCATCAGCACGACGTCGGGCTGGAGCCCGAGCGACAGGTCGACCGCGTCGCGCCCATCGGCCGCCTCCCCGACGACCTCGATCCCGGCCTGCGCATCCAGGAGCGCGCGGAACCCGGCGCGCACCAGCGCCTGGTCGTCGGCCAGCAGCACACGGATCACAGCGGCCACTTGCCCGGCAGCGGAATCTGCGCGCGGACGCGGAACCCACCGCTGGATCGGGGGCCGGCGTCGAACGTGCCGCCGAGGGCGACCGCGCGTTCACGCATGCCCGGGATGCCGTTGCCACCGCCATCGCTGTCCGGCGCCGGCGCCTCGCGGCGAGCGCCCGAGGGGTCCGGGCCGTGTCCGTCGTCGTCCACCTGCACGGTCAGCTCGTTGGGGCCGTAGGTCAGCTCGACGGTGGCGACGCCGGCCCCGGCGTGCCGGACGATGTTCGTCAGCGCCTCCTGCACGATCCGGAACGCTGCCAGATCGATGCTCGCCGGGAGCGGGCGGCGCTCGCCGTGCACCTCAAGCGTGACCCCGACGCCCGCCGCCGCGGTGCGGGAGACGAGGTCGTCGAGGCCGTCGAGGCCCGCCGTCGGCCCCCGGGGCGCGCGCTCGCTGGTGCCGCGCATGACGCCGAGCACCGAGCGGACCTCGCGCAGCGCGTCGGCGCTCGCCTGGTTGATCGCCGTCAGCGCGATCCGCGCTTGCTCGGGCTTCTCGTCCATCAGATGCAGGGCGACGCCGGACTGGACGTTGATCAGCGAGATGTTGTGCGCCAGCACGTCGTGCAGCTCGCGGGCGATGCGCAGTCGCTCCTCGTCGGCCTGGCGGCGGGCCTGGAGCTCGCGCGCCCGCTTGGCCTGCGCGAAGCGCTCCCGGCGGCCGCGCACCCCCTCCGCGCCGGCCAGCGCGACCAGCAGCCAGGCAGCGATCGCCACCGCCGCCAGCACCTTCGGCCCCCCCGAGTGCCCGAGTGCCCACGGCAACCCGAGGAACACCAGCCAGCCGACTCCGAGCGCGGCCCACGCGAGCAACCGAGCGCCGGCGAACACCGCCGAGACGATCGCGAAGCCGAACGACAGGAAGTTCGGGCCGAGCAGGTAGCCACGCGCGACGTACGCCACCGTGACGGCGAACACGAACACGAGCACCGGCCGCACATACCGGCGCCGCAGGACCAATGCCAGCGGCCCGAGCGCGAGCAGCGCATACGCACCGGCGTCAAGCCGTGTTGGAGGGCGGCATGCAGACGCCCACCAGCAGCTATGCGTCCGCGACACGTGATGTGCCGCCCCCGCTGTGACGGCGATTTGGATCAGACCGCACATCGCGGCGAGGCGCACATCGCGGCGGCGGATCCAGCCCGAGGGGTTCACAGGCGCACGATAGCCCCCGCCCGCGGAGGTCGTCATCGGCCCCCGGGCGCAGCCGCGACTACGCCGACGGGAGTACACGGTGCGGCGCCGGTCAGATGCCGGGAGCAGCACAGAAGCCGCCCCTCGCCCGACGACAAATCGCTCGTCGAAGAGCAGGCTTCTCGGTGCAGCACGCGACCGAAATCACACAGACCGAAGGGAGCAGCGATGTACGGATACGACACGATCAGCCAGATGATTCGGGACCCCAACCTGCGGGCGAGCGACGCCGACCGCGAGGCCACCGCCGACCGGCTGCGCCACCACCACACCGACGGCCGGATCGACCAGGAGGAGTTTCAGGAGCGCCTCGACCGCTGCTTCGCCGCGAAGACCGTGGGCGAACTGGCCGAGCTCACGCGCGATCTGCCGGCCGATCGAGCGCGACAGGGCGCGGGCGGCCGTGCGGGCTTCGGCCTGCTCGGCGGGCTGCGCATGATCCCGATCGTCCCGGTCATCCTGGCCCTCGTCGCGATTCACCTGATCATCGGCGTGGTCAGCGGACTATGGATCCTCATCCCGCTGTTCTTTCTGATCCGCCTCATGATCTTCCGCCGCGGCTTCCGTGTTTGGAGCGGTCGCCGCGGAGCCGCGCTGTAACGCCGCGGCGGATCGGCCGGGGCGGAATGGTCGCCGCTCAAGCAGGCCCACCGCGCCAACTCCGGCCCGGCCGCGATCCACCAATCCCCGCGACCACACCTTCGCCAGTGGCAGCGTGTGCGGGCCCGCCGAGGTAGTCGGACTCGAGCATTAGATCCTTCAGCAGGGATTGGTACTCGAGGTGGGCTTTGTGCTCCACAGTTCGCCAGTTCTCGTTCTGGCGTTCATTGAGGTAGGCGCGGTACTCCGGCGCGCCCGGGAACTTGACGTTGTCGGCGAGGACCACCGAGCCGGGATGGAGCCACCCCCGGTTCAGGATCAGCTCGAGATCTGAGACGTACACCGACTTGTCGTGGTCGATGAACACAAAGTCGAGCGACCCGGCGTCGAACCCGTGCTCCTCCTCGAGGGTGGCAATCGTCCGCCCGCCGTCACCCAGCGTTCCGACGAGCACGGCAACGCGATCGCTGACCCCCGCGTGCTTCAAGATTCGCCCGGCGATGACCGCGTTTGCGCCGTTGAACTCGATCGACACGAGCCGCGCGGTATCTGGCATCACGCGGCACATCCGCAGCGCGCTGTATCCGCAGTAGGTCCCGAGCTCAAGCAGCCGCGCGGGGCGAGCACGCAGCACCGCCGCGTCGAGGATCGCGCCCTTCTCGTCGCCGACGTTGATCATGTAGCTGCGCTCATAGCAATACTCGTCGATCGCGCGAATCACGTCGTCGAGGTCTCCCTGGCGCGCGTTCTGGACGACGTACGCGGCCAGCCTCTCCTCACGCCCGTCGCCAACCTGCCACACGCGCATCAGCCGCCTCATCGAGAGCAACAACCGGATGAACGACCATCGCATGAATGGCACTCGTTTGCCGCCGATCTCCAGGATGGCGCCAGGCCGATGGCGCAGGGCGCGTGTAGGCGGACGGCGAACCGGGTTCTGAGGAAGCGGGTCGGCCGCGTTCCCCGGCAACCCCGGGTGCTGCGTAGACACGCCGTTGGTCGCCTTATGTTCCTTCGCCAGCGTTCTCATCGCCGTCTCCTGATCTGCGTTCGCGCGTACCGCTTCGGCTCCGTGGTGTGCTGTCAACGGCGCGAGTATCGAGCCTCGCCTCGGGCGCTCACATCGGCAGGATCACGGCATCTAGCCAGCCGCGGATACGTACTTAAGGTGCGTAGGGTGAACCCGCTTGACCGGCGAGCGCGACGCGGTTAGGGCTGTCAGTTTTTGCCAGCAGCCGCTCCACGTGCTTCTCGACCGTCCGTGGAGAGAGGTAGAGCTGCGCGGCGATCTGGCGATTCGTCAGCCCCTCGGCGAGCAGCAGTAGCACGTCCATCTCGCGCGAGCTGACCCCGGCCGCCGCGAGTCCTACGGGGACGGTGGCATGGCCGCGGCCGCGGCGGGGCACCGGCCGCCCGGCCGACCGTAGCAGCGCCCGTGCGGCCTCCGCGGGAGATCGGGTGCCAGCGCCGGCGAAGAACGCGATCGCAGCACCCAGCAGTCGCTCGCCCGTCGGCGATCCTGCCGTCAGTAGCCGCTCGCCCACGTGCCGGTACGCGACAGCGCGAAACCACGGCGTCGGCTCGAGCAGCGGTTCGGCCCGCGCGAGCAGCTCATCGGCGCCAGCGAGATCTTCGTCAACGGCCGCGAGGAGTGCGGCTCGCGCGGCGAGGCACAGACCGGCGATCGTTGGCTGCCAGAGCACGTGGCGCTGCTCGAGTCGCTCGCGCACCGCCTCGAACCCACTCGGATCTCTCAACGCAGCCAACAGCGCCCACAGGCCAAGGTACGGACGCGGCTCGAGCCGGTGGCGCGACCACAGCGAGGCCGCCCCGTCCACCCCCGTCCACGCGGCATCCAGGTCCTCGCGACCGAGCGCAATCGCGGCCCGCACATGACCGTTCATCAGCGCGCAGCCACGCGGGTAGCCGGCGATGATTGGCTCCGCCTCGGCCAGCAGCCGCTCGGCTTCCTCGGGGCTTCCGGTGAGGGCAGCCGCCCATGCCTGCTTGATCAGACCGGCGGCGAGCACCCACCCGAGCCGGTAGCGACGGCCAAGCACGACGGTGTGCTCGGCCCACGCCCGGGCCTCCTCCACCTCGAACCGCAGCAGGCCGAGCATCGCGAGATCGTGTGTTGAGGCCGCCGCGAGCGCCGCCATGCCCGCGTCGAGTGCCGCGTCACGCGCCAGCGCGATCCGCTCGTGCGAGCCGACGCGCAGCACGTCAAGGCCGCCAAGCGCGGCCAGGGCCCGCGCTCTCAGGGTCACCAGCCGTCTGTCTTGCGCGAGTGCCAACGCCTGAGAGAACAACCCCTCGGCCTGTTCGATGTCGGCTGCGGCGGCGCTCTCGCCGGCGAGCAGCCAGGCCTCGCAGGCGGTCGCATCATCACCGCGCGCGGCGGCCCGCACCGCCACCGAGCGCGCGACCCGCTCGCCTTCGGAATACCGAAAGCGGCCGACCGCGATGCTCGCCGCCACCAGCTCCAGCTGCCCGCCCACCGTCGAGCCGGCGCGGGCGCGCGCCGCGGCCAGCCGCCGCTCGGCCTCGGCCCAGTCCAGACCGATCAAGGCCGTCCGCGCCAGGGCCAGGTGCATTCGCGCCTCCTCGTCGGCGCTCAGGAAGCCCGATGACAGCAACTCACCGAGCTCCCGGGCTCGCTCAAAGCGTCCGGCTGCGACGAGCGACTCCAAAAGCTCGAGCTGCACGACCGGCAAAGCGCCCTCGTCCGCCAGCACCACCGCGCGCTCGAGCGCCTCGACGGCCGCGCCGAGAGCCCCGTCGCCTCGCGCCCGTGCGCTCGCGCTTCGCAGCAGCGCTACGGCGCGATCATCTTGCCCCGCAAGCTCCGCCAGCTCCACGGCCAGACCGCACCAGGCGCCAGGCAGGCCCGGACGCCCCGCCTCCACCGCGTTCAGCGCAGCAGTGGCGAGCGCGCGCCGCTGGGGCGGCGGCGTGCGGTCGAGTACCGCGTCACGCACCAGGGCATGGCGAAACCGCATCTGGTCCCTCCCGAGATCGCGGTCCGCCTCCACCAGGCGCGCGTCTGCGCATGCGCGCAGGGCTGTGGACACGTCGCTGCCTGACAGTCCCGTGCACGCCGAAAGCAGCGAGGTGTCGAAGCTGCGTCCCAGCACCGCAGCAGCCGCCAGCACGATCGACCCGGGCTCCGGGAGTGCCGCCACCCTCCCTTCGACGCTGGCCACGAAGCTCGATGGCAGGTGGGGGCCGACCCGCTCATCCGCCTGCCAACCGTCGGCCTGCCGGCGCAGGGTACCCGCCGCAATCAGCCCTCCGATCAACTCCTCGACGAACAGCGGCAACCCCTCTGCCGTCGCCTGAAGCAGCTGCGAGACCGAAGGCGGCACCGCGCCCCCCAGGCGCGCCGCCGCCAGCTCAAGCACCTCATCGTGAGTAAGCGGTCCAAGCTCGAGCCACCGCGCCGACCCCCGTCCGGCAACGTCTCGCAGCGACGCCAGGGGTGCGGAGGACACATCATCGCGCACAGTCCCCACCAGCAGCAGGCGCTCCGTGCCAGCGTTCTCCGCCAGGTACTCCAGCAGCGCAAGCGACTCGGGATCCGCCCACTGGAGGTCCTCCAAGCCAAGCACGACGCCGCACGCTCCCGCGAGCAGGCGGAGCAGCAGCAGCACCCCCTCGGCTAGGAACACGAGTTCCGGTGCGCTATCGCTCCTGCGCTCAAACCATCCAGGCAGCATGTGCGCCAGCGCCGGGGCAAAGCTCCGCAAGCTCGTTTCCGGCACCGTGTGCTCACGCAGCCCCCCGCCAGGGCCTCCGCGACCGCGCGGAACGGAGCCTGCCCGGCCCCCGATGCCGCTCGCCCACGCAACACCAGCATCCCCGCGTCACGCGCCCGCAGCGACGTCTCCCACAGCAACCGCGACTTCCCCACCCCGGCCTCCCCCGCCACCACGATCGCCGAGCCAACGCCGTCGCGGCATCCAGCCGCAGCTCGCTCGAGCACACCAAGCTCGGCCTCCCGGGCAACAAACACCCCCGGCACGAGCTCCACCACGCCCCAGATGATCCCACCCCGGATGCACGAGCGTCAAAACTTGACGAGCTAGTTAAGGGTGCTAACCTCAAGGTTATGCCTAGTAACCAAGGAGCCTCTGACATGAACTATCTAGCCAGTTTGTCCGTTGACGTACGCCCGGGTCGGGCTCGGCGCTATTGGCGGCGTCCTAGCCCCGGCCTGGCCGGTCTGGTTTATGCCGGCTCGTGGGTAGTCGGCCTGTTGATCTTCTCCTCCTCCGCGCAGGTGCATCCGAGCGGCGCACAGCTGATCACGGCATATGCGGGCCATCGGGTTCCCGCCGCGCTGCAGTTCCTGTTTACCGAGGGGGTCCCGGCACTGGCGCTGATGGTCGTCGTATGGGCGCTGGCCGGCGCCGCCCGCGCGGCCGGCGAGCGGCGCCTGGCGCTGAGTGCACTGGCGACCGGGATGGCCGCGAGCATCATCTCGTTCACGCAGTTCCTGCTTGGACTTGACTTCACGGGACGCGTGATTGCTCATGGCGACGCGAACTCCGTGGCCTCGCTCAACGCCGCGATCAATCGACTCGACGGCCCGAAGATGTTCCTGCTCGCGGCGCTGGCGGTGACCGGGATCGTCCTGGCCCGGCGAGGACGCCTCGCAGCCCCACGATGGCTGAGCTATCTCGGGGCGGCATTGGCGATGAGCATCGTGATCTCGGGCGTTGGCTACCTGTTCCTGCTCTCCGGCCCGGCGCTGGCCGCTTGGGTCTCGCTACCCCTGCTGCTCTTGTGGGTCACCAGCACCGGGATCTTCCTCGCCCGGTCAACGAGCAACAGGCGTTGACCGGACGATGCCGCCCGCCGGCCTGACCCGAGCTCGGGTCATCGAGGAGGCTGCCGCCGTCGCCGACGAATTCGGGATCGAGCAACTCACACTGGCCGAGGTCGCCGACCGACTCGGGGTCTCCGTCCCGGCTCTCTACAAGCACGTGAGCGGCATCGAGGGGGTGCGCCGGGATTTGGCCGTGCGAGCGGTACGCGAGCTCACGATGGCGATGGCGACCGCGGCGCTCGGCAGAGCAGGCAAGGACGCGCTAGACGGAATCGCCACCGCCTACCGCGACTACGCTCACGTGCACCCCGGCGTTTCCGCAGCCGGGGTGCGCGCACCCGCGCCCGACGACCACGAGCACCTCGCCGCCGGAGACGCCGCGGTCGACGTCATCGCGGCCGCGTTGGGCGGATACGGGCTGACCGACGACGAGATGGTCCACACGATCCGTGCGTTTCGAATCATCATGCACGGCCTCGTCAGCCTGGAGGCCTCGGGCGGCTTCGCCATGCCCCATTCACTCGACGATACGTTCCACCGCATCATCGATGGGCTGCACGCCGCCCTCGTCGCCAAGCACGGGCCGCACCCCCGAGAGTAAGCACGGCGGCGGTTCGTGTGTGGCTGGCGTGGTGAGGTCCGGGCGTCAGAGCGGGATGAACCGCCGGGCCTTACCGGTCTCGGGGTGCCGCGCGATGTCGGTGACCGCGTGTACGCGTACCTGGGGTTCGGGGAGCCCTGCGGCGCGTAGGGACTGCCCGAGCGATGCGGCGAGCGCCGCGTGATCGAGGCGACCGTCGAGCACGACGTGGACGTCGATCCCGCGCTCGGTCTGGTGCACCTGGTATTCGAGCGCGGCGGGTGTTCTGACCATCACGGTTCGGATGACGAGCGGCTCGATGGCGAGGTCTGCGTAGCGGAACACGTCATCGGCGCGACCCTCGACGGTGGCTCGCAGGATTCCCGAGCCCGGGTCGGGCGGGTGGACGATGAACCGGTCGGTGAGCTCGTAGCGGATCAGCGGCTGGGTGCGGTTGTGGAGGTTGGTGATCAGCACCTTGGCGGCCTCGGCCCCTTCGGGGGCGGGCCGGTTTGCGGCGTCGAGCATCTCGACGATGCAGGTGTCGCCGGCAAAGCTGATGACGGCGTGACCGGGTGCGCTCTGCCCCACTAGCCCTTCGGTCGAGGTGAACTGAGTGATCAGCGGGACCCCGAACGCCGCCTCGATGGACACGCGATCCTCCGCGGTGACCGTCTCGGCCATCGCGGTGATCGAGATTGGCTTGATCTGCAGGCGGCCGGTGCGCCGCTCGGCGGCGAGCTGGACGAGCTTGGAGGTGTGGGCAAGCAATGCTGGGGGCTGTAGCTGGTTCAGCCGTCGCACGAGCTCGGCCACCGGAAGCGTGGCCGGGGCGGGGATCAGGCGGACCGGTGGGCCGGTGGCCACGGCGGCGCCGAAGCCGCTCGAGTGAATCGGCGCGGCGGCCGCGATGACACCCAGCGTGAGGCCGTCGGGCGGCGGGCCGCCGGCGCGGATTGCCCGAGCCATCGGACGCCGGACGATGCTCGCCACGAACTCCACGTATTCGTCGATCGTCTGGACAAACACCCCGCGCAGCCCAGAGCTTCCGCCCGATGCCAGACACACGTACTGCCCATCCAGCAGTCGGGCCTCCATCCCGAGCGCGCCGAGGTGATCATCCACTCGCGCCCGCGTCAAGCGCCGGTCGGTGAGAAGCTCGTCGAAGCTCGACATCATCTGCTCCTTGCTCATCACCGGCAGCTCGGGCAGTTGCTCGAGTTCGAAGCGCTCGGGGTCGACGCCGCGCAGCCGGCGGGCGTGAAACGGCGAGCACTCGACCGCGACGGCCAGCAACCTGCGCGACTCGCGGCGCTGAAACTCCTGAAGCTGCCCGGCATCCCACTCCAGCCGCTCGACGTGCGCCCCGAGGCGGCCTGCCAAGGTGGCGCCGAAACGCGCCGGCAGCGCCTCGACACCGGTCTCGGTCAGTGCGCTCACGCCACCCTCCGTCGCTTTCGTCTGCCGATTGCCGAGGCCGTCTCGAGTGAGCTCGGGGCGGCCGCCACGAGCTCTGCCAACAGCGCGACGGGGAGTACTTCCGCGTTCGTGGCGTGTTCGAGCCTCGCTCCCGAGCTCACCGTCAACAGCAGCCGCGCGAGATCCGCCGGCGAGAGCGGCGGCGGATCGCCGGCCTGCTCGTAGATCGTGGCCACCACGCGCGCCACGCCGGCCAGCGTCCGCTCGTGCAGGCCGGCGTAGCGGCGGTTGAGCTCGGGATCACGGGCCGCGTGGACCCGGAACTCGATCACCAGCAGCCCCCACTCCGCGTCCGCGCGCTCGCGCCGGGTGACGTGCTCGGCCAAGGCTCTAAGTCCCCGATCGACGCCGCAGCCGCCGTCCGCGACCAGTGCCTCGACGAAGCGCGCATTGTCCGCCGCGCGCTCCTCGATCCGCTGTTCGAGCAACGCCAGGAACAGATCCGCCTTGTTCTCGAACTGCGAGTACACGACCCCCTTGGAGAAGCCGGCCTCATCGGCGATCTGCTCCAACGATGCGCCGTGATAACCGCGCGCGAGGAACGCGCGACGCGCAGCGGCCAACACCAGCGCGCGGTTTCGCTGGCTCCGCTCGGGCCGGGTGAGACGAGGACTCATACCGTCGGTATTGAAGTACCGATAGTATCGAATGTCAAATGATCCCGCCCGGCCTCGCGCAGCGCGACCTGGAGCGACTGCCGGATGGCCCCCACTTTCACTGCGGGCCGGCTACAGCGGCGTCGTGTAGGCCCCGCTGATACCGCCGTCGACCAGGAACGTCGAGGCCGTGATGAAGCTCGACTCCTCACTCGCCAGGAACAGGACCGCGCTCGCGATCTCCTCGGCCTGGCCGAACCGTCCCATCGGCACATGCACCAGCCGCCGCGCCGCCGCTTCGGGGTCCTTCGCGTAGAGCTCGCGCAGCAGAGGCGTGTCGATCGGGCCGGGGCACAGCGCGTTTACGCGAACACCGCGTTTGGCGAACTCGACTCCCAGCTCGCGGGACAGGGCGAGGACGCCGCCCTTCGAGGCGGTGTAGGAGATCTGCGAGGTGGCGGCGCCGAGGACCGCAACGAACGAGGCCGTGTTGATCACCGAGCCGCGGTGGGGCCCGTCGTTGTCGAGCAGATGGGGGATCCCGTGCTTGCAGCACAAGAAGACGCTGCGGAGGTTGGCGCTCTGCACCCGCTCCCAAGCCTCGAGCGTAGTGTCGAGCACCGAGGCGTCGTCGTTCGGCGAGATGCCGGCGTTGTTGAACAGCACGTCGATCCGGCCGAGCTCGTCCCTGACCCGGCGGTAAAGGTGCTCGACGGCCGGCTCATCGGTCACGTCCGCCTGCAGGCTCAATTCGCCGACCGAATGCTCGCGGAGGTCGACGCCGGCGACCCGCGCGCCCTCGCGCGCGAACACCTCGGCGGTGGCCCTTCCGATTCCGCCGGCGGCGCCCGTCACCACGCAGACCTTGCCCTCGAGCCTCATGCACGTCCTCCGTTTCGTATCCGAGGCCGCAAACCGGCCCTCACGTTGCGTAGAAAACCGTCTTGACCTCGGTGTACGCGTCGAGCGCGTGTGGACCGAGCTCGCGTCCGTAGCCTGACTGCTTGAAGCCGCCGAACGGCGTGGTGACGCGGACCGAGCTGTTCGAGTTGAGCGATAGGTTGCCCGCCTCCACGGCTCGGGCGACCCGCAGCGCGCGGCCACCATCCCTGGTCCAGATCGAGCCCGAGAGTCCGTAGATCGTGTCGTTGGCCAGCCGGATCGCCTCGTCCTCGTCCTTGAAGGGGATCACGGCGGCGACGGGGCCGAAGATCTCCTCGCGGACCGCGCGGTCGTCCGGAGCCACGGGGCACAGCACCGTCGGCGGAAACCAGTACCCCGGACCGTCGGGCGCGCTGCCGCGGAACGCGACCGGGGCACCGTCAGGCACGAAGGAGCTGACGGTGGAAAGCTGATCCGCCGAGATCAGCGGGCCCATCTCGGTCTGCTCATCGAGTGGCTGACCGACGCGAATGGCCTTCACCTCGGTCTCCAGGCGCGACATGAACGCGTCGAGCACGCGCTCTTGGACGAAGATGCGCGACCGGGCGCAGCAGTCCTGCCCGGCATTGTCGAACACCGCCCACGGGGCGCTCGCCGCGGCGAGCTCGACGTCGGCGTCTTCGAACACGATGTTGGGCGACTTGCCGCCGAGCTCGAGCGTCACGCGCTTGATCGTCTGGGCCGCGGCGGCCGCGATCGAGCGGCCGACCTCCGTGGAGCCGGTGAACGCGATCTTGGCGACGTCGGCATGCTCGACGAGCCTTTGGCCGCAGACCCGACCCGGGCCAACGACGACGTTGACGATTCCGCCACCGAGGACCTCGTCGGCGAGCGCTCCGAACCGCACCGCGGTCAGCGGCGTCAGCTCGGCGGGCTTGAGCACGACCGTGTTGCCAGCGGCCAGCGCCGGCCCCATCTTCCAGCACGCGATCGCCAGCGGGAAGTTCCACGGCGTGATCAGACCGACGACGCCCATTGGCTCCCGGAACGTGAACGCTTGGCCACCCGCGACCGGGATCGTGTCGCCGAGCAGGCGCTCGGGCGCACCGGCGTAGTAGCGAATGGTCGCGATCGCCATCCCGATCTCGCCGCGAGCTGAGCTGATCGGCTTGCCGGCGTTGCGCGACTCGAGCACCGACAGCTCTTCGTGCGCGGCCTCCATCGCCGCGACGAGCGCGCGCAGCTTCTCGGCGCGGTCGCCGGGAGCGAGCGCCCGCCAGCCGGGGTAGGCGGCTCGCGCGGCGGCGACCGCGGCGTCGACCTCAGCCGCGCCCGCGCGCGGAATCTCCTCGAGCACCGCCTCGGTGGCGGGCTCGATCACGGCCAACGTGCCGGTCACGCGGTGGCGATGCCGGGCTCGAGGTCGGATCCGATTCCAGACCCGGGGCTGCCGGGCGGACCGCCCGGCTCGCCGCCGCCGCGTTCATCGATCGTCCGGACCGGCCCCTTGAACGTGCGCTTGGCACCGGCCTCCCAGGCGATCCAGACCCCGAGCAGAAGCGCGATCGTGACGAGCGGCGCGTAGTTGACGGCGCTCCAGCTGAAGCCCTTGTTCCACGGCACCCCCGCCGGCGAAGTCGGCAAGCAGAAGATGACTACGCAGAGCGCGACCCAGACGATCGCGATCAGGTTGATCCATCGGTAGTGCCGGCCGAGGTTCCACACGCCCGGCTCGAACTTGTCGCCCATCCGCCACCGCAGAGCGACCGGGAGAACGTACGCGATGTAGAGGCCGATCGTCGTGATCGACGTCACGGCATAGAAGGCAACCGGGAGCCCGGCGCTGTTGCCGAACAACGCTGGGATCGTGATCACCAGGGCGAGGACGACCACCAGCAAGACCGACCAGGTCGGCGTGCGGTGCTCGTTCAACCGTCGCCACAGGCTGTGGCCGGGTACGGCGCCATCCCTGGAGAAGGCGAAGCACATCCGCGAGGCGGCGGCGACGCAACCCATTCCGCAAAACAGCTGGCCGACGGTCGAGATGTCGAGCACGAGCTTGGCGAGGGCGGGGCTGAGCGCCGTCTCGATCACCTCGAGAGACGTCCCACCCGCCTTGTTGATCGCGCCGACGTGGGTCGCGGCGAACGTGATCGCGAGCAACAGGGCCCAGCCGCCGATCGCCGAGTACAGGATTGCCCGATACAACCCGCGCGGCGCCGCGCGCGCGGCGTCATGGGTCTCCTCGGAGAGGTGGGCCGAGGCGTCGTAGCCGGTGAACGTGTACATCGTCAGCAGGAAGCCGAGCGGCAGGACGTAGAACCAGTACATGCCGCCTGAGAACCCCGTGTTGTTGGCCCGGTGCCCGAACACCCACGAGAAGCTCTGATGTGAGGAGGGGCCGAAGATCAGGATGGCCACGATCACCATTACGCCACCGAGCATCCACCAGGCCGAGATCCGGTTCAGGAGCGCCACCAGCGGCGAGGAGAAGACGTTGATCAGACTGTGCGCTATGAGGATCAGGGCGAACAGGATGAACGTGTTGTGTAGGCCGGTCGACAGGTTCGTCGTGGTGAAGTTGAGGATGAAGTGCAGGCCGTACAGGCCGAGGACGGAGTTGAGGAACGCCGCAGCGCCGTAATCGACCCCGGCGATGATCGCGACCAGACCAAGCAGGTTGAACCAGCCGGTGAACCACGCCCAGCGAACGCCGCCGAGGCTGTAGGCCCAGTAGTAGATGCCCCCGGCGGTCGGATACCTCGAGGCGAGCTCGGCCATCGACAGGCCGACGAGGAGCACGAGAACGCTGATCACCGGCCAGCCGATCGAGATCGCGACCGGACCGCCAGCGTTCCACGCCTGCCCGTAGGTCGTAAAGCAGCCGCTGAGGATGCAGATGATCGTGAGCGAGATCGCGAAGTTGGAGAACGCGCTCCAACCGCGGTTCAGCTCCTGTTTGTAGCCGAGCTCGGCTAGGCGTTGTTCGTCGCTCGTGAGCGCATCGGAGGCTGACGTCATCCCTCTCCTCCTCAGGGAGTATCGAAAGGTATTTTGGTCCGTCCTTAGTTGCGGAAACTATTAGCGAGCCGGTACTTGTGTCAAGCGTCCGGCAAGAGTCCGGCGAGCACGTGCTCGGTGGCGTGTATGTGCTCGGTCATCTCGCGCGCCGCCGCGAGCGGATCGTGGCGTCTCACAGCCGCCACCAACCGCCGGTGCTGGTCGTTGGCGGAGCCCAGGACCTGGGGCGGATGGGCGATGTGCGAGATCAGCACCGACATCTTTCCCTGCGTCTCGGTCATCGCCGTAACCAGCCGCGGGCTCCCGGTGGCCTCCGCGAGCCCGACGTGGAAACGCGTGTCAGCCTCTCGGTAGCTTGGGAAGTCCTCGAGCATCGATTCGATCGCGTCGACGATCTCGGCGAGCGCCTCGATCGACCCCGGCGTCGCTCGCTCGGCAGCGAGAACCGCGATCCCGACCTCGACCGCCATCCGCTCGTCGCACGTGTCGCGCCATGCGCTCAGCACCTCGAGCGACGGCGGCTGCGCGGGCGGCAGCGTCTCGGCGACGAACGTACCGCCGCCCCGCCCGCGCACCGCGCGGAGATAACCGCTCTGCCCGAGCGCGACGAGCGCCTGGCGCAACGTCGACCGCGAGATCCCGAGCCTCCCGCACAGCTCTCGCTCGGCTGGCAGCCGCGTCCCGGCCGGCAGCAACCCGAGACGGATCGCGGTCCCCAGACGCTCGACCGCCTCCTCGAACGCGGTCATCGAGCGCACCGGCGCGAACACCGTGTCGAGTGACGTAGCCGACTCGAGTGGCGCCACCGCGTGCATCACAGCCGCTCGAACCCTCGCCGCAGCTCCCAGTCGGTGACCGCCGCATCGAACGCCGCCAGCTCGACATCGGCAGCGTTCAGGTAATGCGCGACGACGTGCTCGCCGAACGCGGCGCGCGCCAGCTCGCTCGCAGCGAACAGCTCGCGGGCCTCGCGTAGCGTGCTTGGCAGCCTCGGCTTGTCGGTCGCGAGGTACGCGTTTCCCTCGTACACCGGCTCGAGCTCGAGCCCCTCTTCCACCCCGCGCAGTCCCGCCGCGATCAGCGCGCTGAGCGCCAGATACGGGTTCAGGTCAGCGCCACCGGAACGGTTCTCGATCCGCAGCCCGGCGCCGTGGCCGACGACACGCAGCGAGCAAGTGCGGTTGTCGTGCCCCCATGCAATCGTCGTCGGGGCGAACGAGCCGGCTGCGAACCGCTTATAGGAGTTGACGTTCGGCGCCAGGAGCACCGTGAGCTCGCGCATGTACGCGAGCTGCCCGGCGAGGAACGAATCAAAAACCCCCCGGTCGCGCGCGAATACCGGCCCTTCCGCGTCGGCGAGCGAGAAGTGGATGTGGCACGAGTTTCCCTCGCGCTCGTTGTACTTGGCAATGAAGCTGATCGACATGCCCTCCTGGGCGGCGATCTCCTTCGCGGCGTTCTTGTAGATCGAGTGCCCGTCTGCGGCGCGGAGCGCATCGGCGTAACGGAAGTTGATCTCGTGCTGGCCGTAGTTGCACTCCCCTTTGGAGTTCTCGACCTCGAGTCCGGCGTCCGCCATCGCGTTGCGGATCCGGCGGATCAGCGGCTCGACCCGCGCCGTCCCGAGCAACGAGTAGTCGACGTTGTAGAGGTTCGCCGGAACCAGCTCGCGGTAGTGCTTGTGCCACGCCGCCTCATAGGTGTCCTGGAAGACGAGAAACTCGAGCTCGGTGCTCGCGAAGGGCGTCCAGCCGCGCGCCGCGAGCCGGGCTACCTGCGCACGGAGCACCTGCCGCGGCGACGCGAGGACTTCGGAGCCGTCCGCCCAGGCGAGATCCGCGAGGCACATCACCGTCGCCGGATGCCACGGCACCGGGCGCAACGTCGACAGATCAGGGTGCATCTCGAAGTCGCCGTAGCCCCTTTCCCATGAGGACATCTCGTACCCGTCGACGGTGTTCATCTCGACGTCGACCGCGAGCAGGTAGTTGCAGCCTTCGGCGCCGTGGTGGACGACCTCATCGAGAAAGTGCCTTGCGGTCAGGCGCTTGCCCTGAAGGCGTCCCTGCATGTCCGTGAACGCCAGCAGGACGGTCTCGACCTCCCCGGCCTCAACCTGAGTCCTCAACTCGTCGAGTTCCACTGCGCTCCCTCCGTTCGCCCTGATCATCGATTGGCCGCACGCGGCGAGGACGTGAAGGTATAGGAACCACGCCTTAGACGCCAGTGATCAGCGATTCCAAGAAGGTGTTGGGAGCGGACCCGCCCACTCGAGACGCGCGGGACTGGACCAAGTTCTCGCTGGCCGCCGCTTCCGGCCGGCGTGGCCGGGCGGCATCCGACGCTCTGGGCCTCAACGCCGAAAGACGCTTCAGCGCCCTATTTGGACGCGCGATCGGACGCCGTTGGCCTTCCTCAGGTTCGGTGAAGCGGATCATCGTTGCGCGGCGGGAGCGTCGATGTGATTGCTGCGCGGTTCTTGGCAATCTGCTTTGAGATCTTCGTCTTACCCAGACTGCGAAGGTACTTGACGCACCAATCGAGCTGGTCCAGCGTCATGTGCGCTGCCTTTCGGTAACGCTCGGTTTCATCACTGCGAGCCATCGTTCGTTCTCCTCTCGTCTCTTTCCTGGAGCTCCCGCCTCGGAGCCGCGGTATCGGATCCGTCGGATCCCACTTGAGTGCTTTCCCGCCCGGCCGCACGGTGCCGGCCATCACGGGTACCCCCTGAAGGGCGCTAGCTGGTCGACCCCCGCGAGCTCGAACACTCGCTGCACGTTCCGCGGCCCCCGCAGGATCGTGAGGATCGTGGAGAGCTTCAGGCACTCCTCGTGCAGATCCAGCACGGCGTGGAGCCCAGCGGCATCGATGAAGGAAAGCCGCCTGAGATCCAGTACTACGCCCCCGCGGCACGACAGGTCGAGTTCCCGGACGGCAGCCTGGAAAGTCGGGACGCCGGCGAGATCGAGCTCGCCCGCCACCTCGATCCATGCCTCGGAACGGGTCGAAGTCCGCACGACGAGATATTTGGTGGCAAACGTCGTCCACATGGGCGGGCTGGAGTCGCGGTGTCGTCGCCCACGATCCGTCGGGGTCAGACCTCCCCCGCCGCGCCCGGGGCCACGGCGGGGGAGGTCGTTCCGATCGGCGGGCACCGAGGTCCTAGCGCCCCACCCGGTCGCGGTCAGGGCGCACGGAGCTCCGGTCTCGCGGACGGTCCTCGCGCGGTGAGTCGTAGGCGTCGCGCATCATGTCGGCCGCGAGCTCGCGACCGCCGAGGCCGAAGGCGAGTGCTCCTGCGACCGCCAGCATCCCGATCAACGCGATGTAGGTCGAGGTCACGATCGCCGGAGCGATCTTCAGCTGGTTCAGCACCATGAACACGACGATGGCGAGGATCAGCGTGGGGCTCACCGCCCGAGCGACCCGGCCGCCCGGCGTGTCGCCCATGAGGCGGTCGACGAGACCGCCTACCGCCCCGGCGAGCGCCACGCCGATCACCAGGATCAGCACGGCCGCGATCACGTTGGGCAGGTAGTTCTGCACGTTGGCCATGAAGTTCGTCAAGGCCGGGATCTTGAGCGCGCCGACCGCCGCCGCGATGGCGTAGATGAAGATGAACCAGAAGACCACGACCCCAACCAGCCGGGACGGCCGGGCGCCGGGACTCACGCGTTCGACGTACGTTCCCGCCTGGCTTCCGCTGAGGGCCCGATCGAGTCCCACAGTCTCGAGCAGCTTGATCACCGCCGCCTTCGCGAGACGAGCGATCACGTAGCCGACGAACAGGATGATGAGGCAACCCACCAGATTCGGGATGAATGCAATGAGCGAGTCGAGCCCTCTCTGAAGGCTCTGGGCGATGTGCACAGCCGCAATGGGCATGGCTACTCCTCCTCCGCTTGGATGGGGTGGTTGGACCTACGCCCCAGGCGCGCGTTGACGCGCTCGAGCCGGCCGCGGCAACTGCCGTCCTCCTCTGCCGGCCGCTCGATGGGCGTTGTCTCTATGAGACCGCGGCGGTTCCGATCCGGTTACAAGACCGGGCCCCAGGGGCAGAGGCGTGTAACCGCCCGGCATCGTGCCGGGTCTTAGGACATGGCATGTTGCTGCAGCGACAAAGCACGGAGCCTGATGAGACCCTGATCCGGCGCACTCTGGATGGGGACCTGACGGCCTTCGAGCAGCTCGTGGAGCGCCACCGCGACATCGTGTTCCGGGTAGCCGCCCGAATCGTCGGTCCGGACGACGCCGAGGACGTCAGCCAGGACACGTTCCT